>NZ_JBEONQ010000034.1:0-51807 GCF_040544445.1 Undibacterium sp. GrIS 1.8
GAAAATTAAGCCAGCTCTCCTGAATCACACCTTTGAACGAAAATCGATAAAAATCACGAAATCTGCTCGCTATCTGGGGTTTATGGAGGGCTTACAGAGTGATAACGACCATGTCATCAAGTTGACTCATACCTGCTATGAACAAAACCGGATTTATCCATCTCCGTTGTATCTTGCGACCATAATCAGGCTGTTGTCCAAAACTGATTAATCTATCTTGTGGATTTCTCAACACAAGTTTTTTAGGATACATTCGACCCGATCTTAAAAGTAATTTATGCGGATTCCTGAGACTGGATTCTGATCTGCCGTCCAATATGATTTTCAGACAGTCGATTCCCTGCACCAAATAACTGGTCGCGCAGTGTGCCGCCGATATATTGGTTACGATAGCGTCCGCGTTTTTGGAGCTCGGGTACGATGAAATCAACCACGTCGGCCATACTGTCATGTGACACAGCAAACGCCAGATTGAAACCGTCTATCCCGGTTTCTTCTACCCAATCGATCAGTTGATCGGCGATTTGCTGTGGGCTACCGATCAACACCGGACCACGTCCGCCAAGGCCGATAAACTCTGCCGCTTCTCTCACTGTCCAGCGACGTGTAGGGTCAGCCTGGCTGAATGATGCTAATGCCGATCGGCCGGCATCGTTTTCCATATATTCAATTGTGGCATCCGGGTCATATTTACTAAAGTCCACACCAGTCCAGCCCGACAGCAACGCGAGTGCTGCGGTAATGTCGATATGACTGCGGTAGTCGGCATATTTGGCTTGGGCTTCTTCTTCGCTTGCGGCTGTGATGATCAAGGCCTGGGCGTATATCAAAATGTCATCGGCATTGCGTCTGGCTGCTAGTGTGGCAGCGCGCAAGTCTTGTACATAATGTTTGACTACCGCTTTGCTGGGTCCGCTGACGAAAACGCATTCGGCATGTTTGCCTGCAAAATTTTTACCGCGTCCCGATGTACCAGCCTGGAATAACAAGGGAGTGCGCTGGGGCGAAGGTTCACACAAGTGGAAACCTGGCACCCGATAGTTTTCTCCATGATGATGAATCGCGTGAACTTTGCTTGGATCGGTAAATATGCCGTTGACTTTATCGCGTACGACAGCATCGTCTTCCCAACTTTGTTCCCAAAGTTTGTATACGACTTCCATATATTCTTCTGCGATGTCGTAGCGTGCATCGTGACCAATCTGATGTTCTAATCCCAGATTTCGTGCTGCGCTGTCAAGATAGCCGGTGACAATATTCCACGCAATCCGTCCTTTGCTCAAATGATCCAGCGTCGAGATGCGGCGAGCAAATGAGTAGGGATGTTCATAGGTCAGTGCGCAGGTCACTCCAAAACCCAGGTGCCGAGTGGCATGCGCCATCAGCGGCACCAGTGCTAAGGGATCATTCAGCGGAACTTGCACACCGCCACGCAATGCTGCGTTGGCATTCGATTGATAGACGTCATAGACACCAAGTACATCGGCTAAAAATAGTCCGTCAAATAAGCCACGCTCTAGCAGTTGCGCCAGACAGATCCAATGCTCTGGATCTGTGTAACGATGGGACTGGTCACGTGGATGTGTCCAGAGACCTGGCGACTGGTGCCCGACACTATTGATTTGAAATGCGTTAAACCGGATCTGCTTTGCCATGACTGATTATTTCGCACTCACAGTGACAGCCTGCTGATTTAAGCGGCTTTGATTCAATGCTTGCTGATAGTCTGTTTTAACAAAGCCAGCAAAGTGCTTGTTAGTGATCTCAAGAAATTCACGTGAACGGTAGGCGTCCGCTAAATCCTGAACCCATTTACTTCCTTTATCGGCAGTACGCACTGCGACTAGATTTTGGTAAGTCGCGGAAGTTTTTTCTAATGCGAGAGCCTCACTGATTTTGAGCCCCGACGCAATCGCAAAGTTACCGTTGATGAAAGAGTAGTCCGTGTCATCCAGTGAGCGCGGCAGTTGCGCTGCCTCTAACGGGACTAGTTTGATCTTTTTGGTATAGGACGCGACATCTCTTTCTGAGACGCGTATTGGGTCATAGCCTACGCGCAATTTCAGCCAGTTTAATTGTTCCAGCACGACCAGTGCTCGCGCTTGATTAGTCGGGTCATTTGGCAGCGCCACGGTTGCGCCATCTTTGACTTCATCCAGCGTTTTATGTTTTTTACTGTAGATCGCAATCGGTGCAGTGGGTACTTTGATGACTTCAGTCAGCGCCAATTTATTTTCAGTAGAAAACTTGGTCAGATAAACGATATGCTGAAAAACATTCGCATCGAGTGAGCCCTGTGCCAGTGCGAAGTTAGGTTGGATGTAGTCATTAAATTCGACAATCTTTACCTGATATCCTTTTTTCTCTAGGATCGGTTTGATACCTAATTTGACTTGATCCGAGTAGGGCCCCGCAGTTGCACCGATCACGATTTCTTTTTTTTCTTGTGCCAATGCGAGTGGACTAAATATGGTCGTTACCGTGATCGTAGAGCTAATGGCAACACTAGCGAATAAGCCCAAACTAGAGCGACGGCGATTGGATGAAGAGAGTGACATGGAAATTCCTCTTGATAAAAATTTTAGGTTCTTAGGAAGCAAACATATTGGGAATAAATAATTCAGAAACAGGATACTGCGTGCTTTCGATCAACAGCGTGATGAACGACGATGAGGAGCGACGATGACGAACACCACTGGAGCACCAAAACTCAGATGATTTAATCGCTGGTATTGGTTCATTTTCAATATACTCCCCATCATTTTTATAAAATATGCTCTATTGTCCAATGATTATATGGGAAATTAAAATTACTCCTATCCAGTATATATTTTTGATATGCTTAGAGAATCATAGAAATCAGCATGCGCTAGACAATTAGAGCGCTCAGCGATGATCAATATGTCGCGCAACTGTGTTGCCGACAAACTGAATTATTTGTACCAGTACCACCAAAATAGCGATGGTAAAAACCATCACGTCGGTTTGAAAACGGTAGTAGCCATAACGTATCGCCAGATCGCCGATACCGCCGCCACCCACCACACCTGCGACGGCGGAATAAGACAAAAAGCTGATCGCTAATACGGTAAATCCCAGTACCAGACCAGACCTGGATTCCACCAGCAAAACGCGCCATATAATTTGTAATTCTGATGCGCCAATGGCGTGGGCTGCCTCGATCACACCGCGCGGAATCTCACGCAAGCTTTGTTCTACCAACCGGGCAAAGTAAGGAATGGCAGCAATCGACAATGGCACTGCCGCCGCAGTCGGGCCAATTGAGGAGCCTACAATCGAACGGGTAAACGGCACCAACGCGACCAGCAAAATAATGAAGGGAAAAGACCGCACCGTACTCACCAGCCAATCCAGTACCGTAAACACCGGACGGTTAGCCAGCGATTGCCCCGGTCCGACCAGGTATAACAAAATACCCAAGGGACCACCAATTAGTACCGCCGCGCTCAGGCCAATGCCTAGCATCAAAAACGTTTGCGCGATAGAGATCCAAAGCTCAGGCAAGATATTCAGAATATTCTCAGACATGTGCTAACTCACGTGGCTGCTGAACTTGCAATCCTTGCCTTTGTTGCTGCTCTATTTGTTCAGGGCGATTGAATTGGGATAGCGCCTGCTTTTCAGCACGTTCTTGTTCCAGAATACTTCGTGCAAATTTGGCGTAATGCACTAGCTCTTTCCCCAACGCTGTTTTGCGCGGTGTGATGTTATCGGCGAGTGCAAATTGCTCCGCGATGGAACCGTTTTCTATCACCGCGACGTGCTCGCATAACTCATGGACAACCGACAATTCATGCGTGACGATTACAATCGTGACGCCGAGGCGTGCATTGATATCGCGCAGCGTCGCCAACAATGCACGCGTAGTTTCGGCGTCTAAGGCAGAGCTGGGTTCATCACATAACAAGACTGTTGGGCGGCTGGCCAGTGCGCGGGCAATCGCTACACGTTGTTTTTGGCCGCCTGATAATTGTGATGGATAGCTATTGGCTTTGTCTGCCAGATCAACCAGAGACAAACATTCTTGTACACGCTCTGCGATTTGCGCACGGTTTAGTCCGCCATGGATTTTTAAGGGCAGGGCAATGTTCTGAAATACACTGGCATTCTGCAATAAATTAAATTGCTGGAAGATCATACCGATGGACTGACGCGCTTTCCGTAATGCCGATTTATCCAGTGCGGTCAGATCAACATGGTTGACTGTAACGGTTCCGCTATCTGGTCGCTCCAGTAAATTGATCAGACGCAGCAAAGTTGATTTGCCTGCGCCACTTTTTCCAATCAGACCAAAGATATCGCCAGAATGTATTTGTAACGACACGTCTTTGACTGCATCAAACTGTTTACCTGCAGGCAGCGCAAATGATTTTGATACCTGATCAAGCTGAATCACGAAGTCTTTTTCAAGCGATTGCTTGCTGACGTGCGTGCCGTTTGCCGTTGTTGCAAGCTTGGCGAATTTGGTCGCATCAAATAGTGTAGACAATTGAGACATGAGGGGCGTCCTGATCACGAGTAAGGTGTAGGCTCTGGCAAACTGCCGCTGAGAACATAGCGACCCAGATCACGCAGTTTGTAATCGATAGGGTCGTGCAATGTGTGTACACGGACGTTGCGCCAGAAGCGGTCGCAGCCATAACGTGCACTCGTCGAGCGTGCACCAGTGATGTCAAACATTTGGCTAGATACTTCCAGTCCGGCTTGATGCGACAGGCATTTGGCTTCTGCCACGCTGATCGCCAGCTCACCACGATCCTGCACCGTGATTGCTTCTCCTTTATTCCAGACACGTTGCAGGTGCTCCGCTGCCTGATCCGCCAATGCAATTGCAGGGCGCAGTAATAACCAGAGGCTGCCAAAACGATGCTGAATATAGGGATCATCAACCGTGCTTTGCACGCCGGAGGCAAACCAGGGGCGTGCTTCATCACGGCTGTATCGTCTGGCTTCATCAAAAGCGCCTAAGCCTATGCCCAAATACAGATTGGTCATGATTAATTGTGCGACCTGTGAGCGCACACTGGCTTGTGCTGTCGCCGCTGTGCCGGGCGCTAGCAAAATCTCTCCCTTGTGCAAAATCACATTGGTAAAGACTACATTGCCGCTATCAGTCTGGCGCTGACCAAACGCATCCCAGTCGGGATTGATCTGGATGCCGCTACGATTGCTCGGTATCGCTGCAATCAGAGGACTTTGGCTGGCTTCATGCCATGCCGATATGGTGAGTAAATCCGATCCGACCGAACCAGAGGAAAAACTTTTAATGCCGTTAATTTTGTATTCGCCGTCGCTAGTTTCAGTGATTGCTTCAGTCGCCGTGTCAGCAAGCGTGTGAGCAACAACACGTTTATCCAATGGATTTAAGGCATTGCCCCAAAACCAGCGGTTGTTGACCGTGTTGGTGAAAAAAGTACGTTGCTGCGTTTTATCGCCATACAGCTGCACGCCCGCCAGTTGCAGATGATGGAACGCAAACACATGCGCCAGCGCGCTATCGACTTTGGCTAAGTCACGAATGGTTTGAAAAATCTGCGGCCAGGGCGCACCTAAGCCGCCGTATTCTGCCGGAATTGATAAAGTGAGTAAGCCACTATCGCGTAGTAATTCTCTTTCTGCAGCTGCATGTCCACCAGCCCGGTCGCGCTCGACGGCAGTTGCTGCTAGTGTTTTTGCGATTTCTGCTGTGACGGCAGAGACTTCAAAGAGCGAACTTGCATGAAGATGGTTTGGCACGCCAGCACGCAATGTTGCTGACGCTAATGGTGCCGAAGTTAATATGCTTGGCTTTAATGGTGCCGATGTTAAGGCAGAGTGAGATGAGTGGGGCATAGCATTCTTTACAGATGTCAATGCCAAAATTATTCCATTGTGTCCGCCGCAGTAAAACGAATCATTTCAACTTTAGTTATGCGAATTCTGGATTCGACCGCCTGTTTCATTCTGTTGTCAAGGTTTTCGAGGTGGTGAATATAGGTATTGTTTTTATTGACAGTTCAAAAGAAACTTTGCAGAGTGTGGTCTGTTGTTGCTTAACCCCATAATGTTTTGATTCCTGAAATTGGTGCTTGAATTTCGCTACGGAATCACCTATTGTGCAACGCACCAAGAATAACAAGGTACACAATTGGCTAATTTATCAAATAATCAACACGAAAAAAGCACAATGGCGGGGCTAACGCTGGCAGCAGTCGGCATTGTCTACGGCGATATTGGCACCAGCCCTCTTTACACGATGAAAGAGGTGTTTTCAAAAGAACACGGTCTACCTCTGAACGAAGCCAACATTTTTGGCGTGGTATCGCTGATCTTGTGGGGATTGTTCATCATCGTTGCGATTAAGTACGTCACCCTGATTTTGCGGGCGGATAACCGGGGCGAAGGTGGGATTATGGCGCTGACCGCATTGGCGCTGGAATCGGTTGGCAAAGCCTCCAGATGGCATTTTTTACTCTTTGTGATTGGTTTGTTCGGCGCTGCGCTGTTTTATGGCGATGGTGTAATTACTCCCGCGATCTCTGTGCTATCAGCGATTGAGGGGCTAGAGGTTGCTACCCCCGCATTTTCTCCTTATGTGGTCCCGATTACTTTGGTGGTGTTGATCGCTCTGTATGCGGTGCAAAGCAAAGGATCTGCGGGTATTGGTAAATGGTTCGGTCCGATTATGGTGATTTGGTTTGTCGCCTTGGCTGTGATGGGCGTAATTAATATCATCAAAATGCCAATGATTCTGGGTGCGTTAAGCCCGTTGCATGCAGTACGTTTTTTAGTGTCTAACGGGTGGCTAGCATTTTTAGCACTAGGCGCAGTAGTGCTGGCATTTACCGGTGCTGAGGCTTTGTATGCAGATATGGGACACTTTGGCCGCAAGCCAATCAGAATGGCGTGGTTTATGGTGGTGTTTCCTGCGTTGGGTCTAAATTATTTAGGGCAGGGCGCATTATTGATCGTCACGCCGGACGCTGTTAGCAATCCGTTTTATCAGCAATTGGGTGCCTGGAGTGTTTATCCTTTAGTCGCTTTGTCTGCTGTTGCTACTGTGATCGCATCACAGGCAACTATTTCTGGTACTTTCTCCATGACTAAGCAGGCGATTTCTTTAGGTTTTATGCCAAGAATGAAAATCGTCCACACGTCATCGCAAGAGATCGGTCAAATTTATATCCCTGCGGTCAACTGGTTGCAGTTATTGGTGGTGGTGGCAGCGGTAGTCGGTTTTGGTAATTCTTCTAATCTGGCGTCTGCATACGGCATTGCTGTTACTGGCACGATGTTGGTGACGTCGATCTTAACTTTCTTCGTGATCCGTTACGGCTGGAAATACAATCCGATTCTTTGCTTTGTCGCTACCGGATTTTTTACGACGATTGATCTCGCATTTTTCTCGGCCAATGGCTTGAAATTCTTCCACGGTGGCTGGTTCCCTGTCGTATTGGGCATCATCATGTTTACCGTAATGGTGACCTGGAAGCGTGGTCGTGAGCTGGTATTTGACAATCTGAAAAAGCATGCGATTCCGCTGGAGGCGTTTCTATCTTCCTTATTCGTATCACCGCCTGTGCGGGTCGCTGGGACCGCCATCTTTTTGCGCGGCGAGTCCGACGGCGTGCCTCATGCGCTGTTGCACAACTTGTCGCACAATAAAATTCTGCACGAACGGGTTATATTTTTAACTTTGCATAACGAGGATATTCCTTGGGTGCCGGCCTCAGACAGAGTCAAAGTGACTGATCTGGGTCATGATTGCTACCAGATTGATGTGTTTTACGGTTTTAAAAATGAACCGGATATCCCCAAAGCGCTGGATTTATGTGAACCATTTGGGCTGACATTTGAGCGGATGGAAACTTCTTACTTCATCGCGCGCCAGACGATTATTTCAAGACCGAATAGCGGTATGGCCTTGTGGCGCGAATGGCTATTCGTCATCATGTCTAAAAATTCACGTGATGCAGCAGATTATTATCAAGTACCAACTAATCGCGTAATTGAAGTCGGTTCTCAGGTTGAAATTTAAACTACTTTAGTTTGCTGAGAGCCTCAAAAACGCTTGAAAAATAGCGTGGGGGCTTATCAAGCGAATTTGGCTATGCTATACTTTCGTTTTTCGCGGCTGTAGCTCAGCTGGATAGAGTACTTGGCTACGAACCAAGGGGTCGTGGGTTCGATTCCTGCCAGCCGCACCAGATTCAAGGGACTAGATGCAAATCTAGTCCCTTTTTTCTTTGGTGGATTGGGTTCATGCGGTTTTTGGGAGATATTCTTCTTAGAACTCTAATTTGCTTCCTCGTTATCATTTTTGATTAGTTGATATTTTATAAATGTCATCTTTAGACGATCAATCAATCAAACATAGCTCCACTCAAAATATAAATGCGAATCATTATCATTTATTGATGCAATAACTTCTCATTTACCCGTGAGGAGTTATTTCATGTCACACAAAACCAACTATGTAGAATGTCGCCAGACCTTGGTCGCTGCCAGCGATGTAGGTCATGTGACGACTTGTCCCGAGTGCGGACATGTGCATTTGAATTTGCGAGCGGTGACGGTCAGATTTGAATTAGATGCTTTTCGTGAACTGACCGAGATGCTGAGTTTTGCCCAAAAACGTTTAGATGTTGATCCAGCTTTGCACGATTCTGAATCGTCTGAATCTCGGGTACTTGCCACTGACGGTGGCAATAACATCAGACATTAACGGAGGGTAGCTCATGTGCGAACTAGGTAAAAAAGCGAATAAGCCAGTAAATCTGAATTCTAGCCCGAACTCCAGCCCGAATTTCAACCTCAATTCCAACCTCAATTCCAACTCAACTTCAAACGCTGATTCCAGTCCAATTGATATCGATACGATTTCTCAACGTTTGGCTGCGAAGGGATCGCGTCGCCGTCGCTTATGGGAGTTGCCATATCATGCGTTATGTCCTGTTATCGGGGTTTGTTTGTCCATCACGGTCTTGCGTCGTCTGGTGGATAAGGCATTAGGTGGGCAGACGGTTGCTGATGATTACGAATTACATTGTGGTGCGATAGCTGACTGCAAATTTCGCACGGCGATGACGGAGCGTTTGCAGGCAGAGTTAGAGCGCCGTTACGCGATTGCTTTGCGTCAGTCATCACAGATTAAGACAAGCGAGGCGCTGTCTGCCTGGTGGTCGCAGGGACAGCACAGCGCAGATGTTGCTGGCGTATTGTGGGCAACGCTGACTCATGCGCGCTGCGATAATTCTTTAGAAGAACGGGTGTTAAGAGAAATCCATATGCTGCAACATCAGGTTGGCACAGCTGATCGTGTTAGCAGCCGACGTTTTATTGAAATGCAGGCTGATTATGAACACGCTAGCAAAGAGTTGGCCGCCCATCAAGAGCGCAATACCCGAATCATCGCCGCCAAAAGTGCCGCCATTGAGCAATTGCAAACCGATCAAGTGCAGTTGCATGCCAGCTTGATTGGCAAAAATACGGTGATCGCCAGTTTGCAAGATCAGGTCAAGGAGCTGGAAGCGGGCTTCCCTGATTTACGTGCAAGACAAGAGCAAGCACGTCATATCGATATGCAAATCGCACGCATTCATGATTTAGAGAAGCAGCTCGCCAGCATGCAGCGGCAGCAATCCCAATTGGAGCAAGCTCAGCAACTCCATCAACTGCAGCAACTGCAGCAAAAAGCAGAGGCAGATATGGCAACCTTATTATCTGATCGCTCAGCACAGTATGAAGCGAGTAATACTGCCGCTAATTTACAAAATCTTGGCCTACAAAACCGGTCGATATTATGTGTTGGCGGACGTCCGAACATCGTCCCGATGTACCGACAAATGATAGAGCGTACTGGTGGACATTTTTTACATCATGACGGTGGTGATGAAGATAATGCCTCTTTACTCGGCGCTAGTCTTGCGGCCGCCGATTTAGTTATTTGCCAAACTGGTTGCGTCAGCCATGGTGCGTACTGGCGAGTTAAAGATCATTGCAAAAGAACAGGCAAACCCTGCGTGTTTGTTGAGAAACCCAGCGTTAGTAGCATGGCACGCTGCCTTAAGGATATCCAGCTAAAAAGTCAGCCTAATCAATCCAATCAAGCAGTTAAACACAGCCGATCAGTTGGCTACCAAGATGAACAGCTAATCTCAGAAGTCCAGAATGACGGCACAGGCGGCGAATGATGCGATCCACACTACAACATAAAGAGACACAGGTGGTTGAGCGAACTTGCGATCAGGATTTAAAAAATCTTGGCTTAAAAAGTACCATTCCGAGGCAAAAAATATTAGAGGTGATACGCACTAGCAAGCAGCGCCACCTCAGCGCGGAGGACGTGTACCGACGCTTGCTGGAGCAAAACGCGATGATCGCCTTAGCAACCGTTTACAGAGTGTTATCGCAATTAGAGGCAGCGGGAATTCTGGCGCGCAATGTATTTGAATCAGGTAAAGCGATTTATGAAATTAGCGAGGGCGGTCATCACGACCACCTGATTTGCCTCGACTGCGGCACGGTGATTGAGTTCGCCGACGATGTAATTGAATCGCGCCAATTACAGGTTGCCCAGACACACGGATTTCAATTGCTTAGACACCGGTTAGCGCTGTATGGAACCTGTCCGGCATGCTGCAAGATTCACCATACTTAAGCCGCCATACTTAAGCTGCCATGCTTAAACCATCATCATTCCAGGCTTAGCTTGTTTAAGGACTGAGTTAGTGTAATCGGGTGCTCAATCAGAGCGCGGCATTTACCCATTTCATTACCCGACTTAATTATCGAATTATCCGTGTGCATTAAATTACATAAAAATATACTCATTGCAGTATATTTTTATGTCCAATAAATCATTGGACGTAAAGGATGTATTTGGCATATACCCCCTCATTTTTACTTATTTCAAAGTGAGTGAATACGCTATTCAGTCGATGTCAGCCATCAAATAGAACAATAAAACGACCACCGCGGAGAAAGCGACTGACTTGGCGAAGATGTGCTAAATATGCAACATAACTACAATATTGACGAGTTTGCAAGGTTTTTGTTGCTCTGAGTCTCTTTTACTGTGTGCGCCTATGGCATAATTAAATAGCAAGCTTATTGTTAGGCAATACAAACGATGCGCCTGACAAAAGACCATAAAAAAGCTTGATGTCTAAGTAGTCGCCCCATCCAAACAAAAGCGAACTTCATTTCACCTCCACTTAAGGTTTTAATCCATGCAGAATCTATTCGATCACTCTTGTGACAGGTTTCTGGGCGTCTGTTTTGAGACGACTGCCATCAATAATTATGATAACAACGTCGCAATGATTAACCTGGCAAACGAGGTGGCATGATGCAAACCAATACGGATTCCTCAAAAGTCTCTTTAAGTTTTACCGGAACAGGCGGCGAATATTTTCGTATCTGGATCGTCAATCTTTTACTGACCATCGTCACCTTGGGCATTTATTCAGCCTGGGCTAAGGTAAGAAGAAATCATTATTTTTATTCGAGTACCCAGCTTGCAGGGGCTAGTTTTGAATATCACGGTAATCCGATTGCGATTTTAAAAGGTCGTATTGTGGCGTTTGTTTTTGTAACGCTGTATCACTTTGCTTTTAAGTTTTCTACCGGTTTCGGCTTTTTGATGTTGATTGCGCTAAGTGCAGTGATGCCTTGGTTGCTCTGGAAAAGTCTGCAATTTAAACTGTACAACTCCAGTTTCCGCGGTGTGCGTTTTGGTTTTCGTGGTACCGCCAAACAGGCTTATATCAATTATTTAATGTGGCCATTTTTTGCCTTGATCAGCTTGTACACCCTGGTACCTTTGGTGCATCAACGGATTAAGCAGTTCCAGCATAATGAGAGCCGTTTTGGTACAACGCATTTTTCTTTCGATGCAAAAATATCGCGCTTTTATCTGAATTATTTAATCGGATTTTCTATTTTTATTGCGGGTATTATCGTGATATGTCTAGCATTTTCGGCACCAATCGCGGCGGTAATTGCAGCTAAACAGGCAGGGCAGTTTGCGCCACATCTAATAGTTGGTCTGATTGGGTTGGTATTTTCACTTTATTTTTGGTTGTTCGCGATTGTTCCCTTGTTTTTAAGCTTGATACAGAATCTGATCTGGAATCACACTAAGCTTGGCAATCGACAAATGTATAGTCATATGAAGTGGGGACGTGTCACTTTCATTTATCTCACGAATTTGCTCGCTATTGTTTGTACCTTGGGTTTGTTTATTCCCTTCGCTCAAATACGTATGATGCGTTACCGTCTGGAATCTATCTCGATTGAAATTGGTGATGGTTTAGACCAATTTGTAGCCGACGAAGCAGCGCAGGTTTCTGCTACCGGTGAAGGTATGGCGGATTTATTGGACTTTGATTTATCTTTATGATGCCTGTTGCAGCAAATTATTTTGATGGCAAAACATCGCGTGCCCACCACGTCTATTTAGATGTGGTCGGGCAGATTGCGCAGTTGACTGGCGATGTACAACTAGAGTGCTCCCTTGATCAATTGCGTGTCTCAGAGCGCACCTCCAATAAGGTGCGTAAAGTTACCTTCCCTGATGGTGCTTACCTCGAAGTAAGCGATCCAGAAATGTTGGCAGCCTTAGCTAATTTATTGTCAGCCACCGGGCATAGTGACAGCCTGATCGTACGCATGCAACAAAGCTGGCGTGCGACCTTGATTGCTGTTGTCAGTACGGTGGTGTTGATTAGCTTGCTGTATGTTTATGCCTTGCCTGCAGCTGCAAAAATAGTCGCTTTTGCTCTGCCAGAAAAAGTAGAGCGGGCTTTAGGCGATGGTGCGCTGACATTTTTAGATGAGCATTTTTTTAGTCCTACGAAGCTTTCTGTGGAAAGACAAAATGAACTGAGTACACGCTTTGCTCGCCTGCGTCCAGTTGAAGACGATAGTCCAGCTTATCGACTATTATTTCGCAAAAGTAAAATTGGTCCCAACGCACTGGCCTTGCCATCGGGCGAAATTATTTTGACCGATGAGCTAGTTAATTTATCTCATAACGATGATGCAATCATGGGCGTACTAGCGCATGAACTGGGGCATTTGCACGAACGTCACTTAAGCCGCCGGGTGATACAAAGCTCAGCCGTTGCCGCCGTTGCCGTCGCCTTGTTTGGCGATGTTTCTACCGCTGTTGCCAGCTTGCCGCCTTTGCTATTAGATTTAAAATATTCCCGCGATGCCGAGCGCGAAGCGGATGCTTATGCCTTGGCGATGTTGGAAAAAAATGGTATCAGCTCCAATGCGCTAGCAGATTTATTTGCCGATTTAGAAAAAAATCATAGTGCAAGTAATCCTTACTTATCCAGTCATCCAAGTAGCGCAGAGAGGATTATGTTTTTGCGTAAAGGCGATCAAGATGGAAGCAGGCTAAACAAAACAGCGCAATAAATCATTGAATAATTAGCATAGTATTTTATTCATTTGGAAATGTAGTAAGTCCTGCTTTAAATTAGTTTTTGATACTTAATTTTGGTGATGCTAGCCATTATTACTGCAATGTAGAGGATTTTTGCCACCGCTTAGCTTTGTATTTCTCAATTGCTATGCTATAGTGTCGATCTTCGCGGCTGTAGCTCAGCTGGATAGAGTACTTGGCTACGAACCAAGGGGTCGTGGGTTCAATTCCTGCCAGCCGCACCAGATTCAAGGGACTAGATGCAAATCTAGTCCCTTTTTTCTTTTGTCCTAAGGATTTTGTGACCCATTTGTTCACTCAATGCTTGAATACCGTGTTGCCTGGCCCTGTCCAAATCAGTTCCGCGATTTATCCATTTAAGGCATGCAAGCAATTTAAATACCCAACACGTTTAAACACTTAATTAAACACTTAAAAGCCGAGCTCACCATTTCATTTTTTGTTTGATCAAAGTGCTTAGCAAAGCGGCATTAGTTTGATGTTGCTTTACTCGTGGATGCGCGTCATAACCGGTGTATGGAAAGAAAATAGTGTCTATTTTTTCCTTGTTATTTTCGTTCTTAATTCGCGTCACTGCCGCAGTAATATAGCCTGGCCACTTCGATCCTTCCTTGGTCGCATCCATGCTGCCTAAGGCGCACACAATATACGCGTCACGATATTTGCTACGAATAGTTTTTACAAAGTCGACATAGGCCTGGGTGCGCTGCTCATCCGAAGGTTCAGGGTTTAAGCGATGCTCTATCTCAATTAACCAACGATCATTCTGGAATAAATTGATCACAACCACATCAGGCGTCCAGCTTGAAAAATCCCATTTAGTATCGTTGCGGCCATACGCGTTTAACTGATCGTAGAACTGCGGCATGACAAATGGAAACCAACTCACCATCACGCCTATACCGCTTTGCGACGTGATATGCATTTCTGCATTGAGAGTGCGCGCTGTGATTGCGCTATATGCCATAAAATTATTTTTATCTTTCGCCAGATTATCTGGGGCGCCATCGGGGGATTCATTGCCCATTCCACTGGTGATCGAGTCGCCAAAAAATTCAATCTTCCGTTTTGGTCTGACCGGTGGCGGTAACAATTCTGCACCATCCGCTAATATAAATTCTTTGATTGCAGTCGCGCCATCCTCACCCTCAGTGCGTTTTGTCAGCAAAAAGCTGTGTTTTCCTGGCGCCAGATTGTCAGCAATTAGATAGGTTTTTTCACCTGTTTCTGCTTTTAATATCATCGGGTGGTTTAAGTCGTGATCGATGAAGACATTGAAGTAATTTCCTCCAAATTGATCGACCAAAGTGACTGATAAATATTGGCCGGTAAAGTTTCCAACAACGCTGGAGCCTGGCCAAGACAGGCTTGGTGCATAGACATTGCTGAAATCAATCCGCCCCGTGTATTGTAAATTTTTATCGCTACCGGATACTCTGGTAGTCGCATGAGCCGGCGATAAAATCGCCAGGAATACGATCGTTACTACAAGATTTTTGCTCAAACAAAATAAATTCATCATGTCATTGTCAATTCAATTTACATCATCAGGATTGCAGCGATATGCATTATGCATCGCTCCGTCAGCAACGTCAGCAACGTCATATGAACGCGATATATTTGCTCACTAATGCTAAATGATCATCCGGGATGCTTTATCCAGAATGATCATTGCGCATTAAGCGAGTAAGTTCAAATCCTTATCGTACAGCGCTCAGTTTTTTATCAGACTGAAGTCATCAGCGATCACCCAATTATTCGCGCTGGCAACCGTATAGAGTCCCAAGTCGATCTTTCCGTTGCTAACGACGATGTTCGGTATTGTCACTTGCTGCCAGTTGGAAATCGCTGTGTTGAATCCCACGTTCAGCTCTGATCCGCCAAAATTTTTGACATAGATCTGAGCGATACTTTGTCCACCGCTGCTCATGACCCAGGCTTTCAGAGTATAGGTTCCATTCGGCAGGCCAGTCAGACTCTGATAGCGGCTGGAGCTATAAGCTGTCGTGTAGCTTAGCTTCATCGACCAGCGTCCAGTATGTCCACCGAGTACATTGGCGTTCGGATTTGCGCCGCCTGTCAGATTAGTCCAGGTCGACCAGCCAGCCAGATCGTTCTGCGCGACCCTGTCGGCCTCAAAGCTGGGGTTGAGAATATAGTTATTGCCCGCACCCACTGTCCAGGCGCCAGTTGCCGCATCCAGATTAAACTGACTGACGGAGTTGAGCGTCGGTGTCGTCCCGCTAAACGATATTGGCATCCATTGATTGTAGCCCAGCCCGTTACCGGCGAAGTCGCTCCAGCGATCACCTGCAAACAGGATTGTCGTACCGGAGCTACCATTAACTGGAATAAAGAAACCGGTTTGAGTCACATGCGAGAAGTCGGCATCTGTTCCACCCATCACAGCCTCTGCCGTGTATGGTCCCAGTATTGAATTAGCCTTGAGATAATAAGTATGCGAAGCGTTCCATCCATGTAAATCTGACGAGCAGAAATAATAGGTACCGTTGTATTTGAACATGGCATTGCCTTCGCGCCCTCCCGAGGTACTGGTCGAAATTAGAGAAGCTGGCTCGATATTGAGCGAATCGGAAGCACGCAAAGCGGCTACATAAGCATTAGCGCGTCCACCCGCGTTACTGAAAATCAGATAGGACAAACCAGTATCGTCAGTAAACACGGTCTGATCACCTGTACCGGTTGAACCAACATTGGTGATCTGTGTCTGCACATGATGATAGATGAAGGGCCCGGCAGGTGAGTCGCTGGTTGCAAACAACACTGCATTGCCGGTTGCCGTGCTGTAGTACTGGGTAATCAACACATATTTTTTGGTATTACTGTTATAAACGACGCCCATACGGCCGATCCAGTTGGACGGATCGAGCACGCTGCCCGCCGCACCGGCACTCATCATATTGCCTTCGAATTTCCAGGTCGCCAGATCGGTCGAAGAATAAGCGGTAATCGCATTGAAGCTGATGTCAGAGTTCTTGGCGACAGGGTTGGCAGCATAAGTCACCGCGCCGTTGTACTTGACCCCATACCAGTAATATGTGTTTCCTACTTTAAGAATGCCACCGCCTTGAGAATAGATGGGATTCTTGCTTGTATCCTTCCAAAATACGTCGTTCTGTATGGTCTTCGGCGCGGCCTGCGCGGGTGATGCAACCGCATATACCAACGCAACACTGACGATCGCCATGCAACGACCGATGAAGCTCAGATAGTCATTCATTTTTTTGTCTCCTATGTAAACCACGTATGAGCACCGTCTTATTCTATGTAAGACGTGAAATGCAAATCCGCAGTTGAATCTGCAACACCCGCAGAGTCCATAAACTCCGGCACATATCGCCACACGATTATGCGAAGCAATAAGGATTTTTCACAAATCCCATATTCATATAGCAAAAGAGATTTTTTATATACGTATGGAATTACTTAGCAGATTGTGACTGGTGATATCTGCTGCAGTAACATTTAGACGACATAGAGCACAGAGAAAAATTTATTTTGTGCTCAGAAAAGGAAAGATTTTCTTATTTTTTTTACGTGATTGTATAAATCGATGCTGAAGGATTTAAGGCAGTTTTCAAGCTCGTCGTTCCTCTATTTGAATGACGAATTTATCACCAGACAGGAGTCATTCATGAGCAATAACATCGATAGTAAAGTTGTCGTCATTATGGGTGTCAGCAGCGGTCTGGGTGAAGCGAGCGCTATTCATCTTAGTGCGCTTGGCGCAAAAGTTGTACTTGGTGCGCGACGGGTTGAACGCATTAATACCCTGATAGATCAACTCGCACGCAAGGGTGGGCAAGCACTTGCACTGGAACCCCACGTCACTCAGCGTGATCAGGTAAAACAGATAGTCGAGGAGGTTGCGCAAATGTATGGACGCATCGACGTGATCATTAACAATGTCGGATTAATGCCGCAACCGTTACTAGAAAATCTGATGATCGATGACTGGGGTTGGACGATCGACGTCAATATCAAAGGCGTTTGTCGCATTCGCGCTTAGTCAACCCGAGGACGTAGACATCAACGAAATTCTGTTCAGACCCACATTGCAGGCTTATTAAGCATTTTTTGTTGCTCATTGCAGACGTCTCAAAATGGATATCACGCCAAATTATGGTCGCTAATTCATTTTTATGAAAATGTGGAGTGAGTATATTGAAATATGCTAAGTGATTGTTGTTCGGCCTGTGAAACTAATCGAGCGTCCCACCGGTTTTCAATACTGCTAACGATGCCGCACCCAACCTATGCTTAGTACATAGCGTGACCCTTTATTTACGCGAGTAACGCTGTGCTCGCATGCATCGGGTCTAAAGTACTTGATGCGGGCAGATTCA
This sequence comes from Undibacterium sp. GrIS 1.8, assembly GCF_040544445.1. Taxonomy (NCBI): domain Bacteria; kingdom Pseudomonadati; phylum Pseudomonadota; class Betaproteobacteria; order Burkholderiales; family Oxalobacteraceae; genus Undibacterium; species Undibacterium sp. GrIS 1.8. The sequence continues at coordinate 17,824 of NZ_JBEONQ010000034.1, forward strand.
AAGATGGGCGAGGCGCAGACAAATTCGCCTCCCGATAAAGCGCGCTTGACGACAATATTAAGTCGGTAGTGTTCTCCGGATGAGACAGCATCGACATGAGGTGCTATCTCTGCTCCTTCAGTAAATCGTAAGATATACATATCTAAAGGCAGTGGCCACAAACTTTGTAGAAGCAACATTTTGTCGTATCCAGACATTTGACGACCGCGTTGCCAACGGAACGCTGTTCTAAAGTAGGTTCGGATTGCAGAATTATTTTTCGCCATGATCTGCTCTGATTAAAATAGGAGCTTCAAATTAATATGTCCAATCGTCTCTCAGCAAAGAACACACACAACTATCATGGTACTTTCCACCCATAAAAAGATACTGACGTAATGTACCTTCATATCGAAATCCGGCTTTTTCCGCTACTCGCTTGGAACCTTTATTTTCAATTGAAGCGATGATCTCTAAGCGATTAATCGGGCGTGAACGAAAAAGGTAGTCTGATAATAGTTGAACTGATTCGCTGACGTAGCCTTGACCACGAGAATTTTCATCAAAAAGCCAATAACCAATTTCACGGGTATACGGTGTGCGTATAGTAAAGTGCACAATTTCGCCTTCGACAATATTGTTCTTCCCGACGATGAGTAGTCTTTCATAATCATCCTTAGAGAAACCATTTTCCATGAATTCTTTGCGGATATTGACCGGCGACTTTACGCGGTGGGGAAATTGGTCTCCGCGGTTATCGACTCTACAAACCATTTCAAGATAGTGTTGTAAATCATTTTCATTAAAATAACGAATGCTACAAAGTTTTCCTTTAAGCATAAGGTGTTCCCCTTTTTTGCTACGTCGTTGTGTTGAATGCTTAATGTGACATCAATGCCGCACAAGTCCAGCTTCAAGCATCATTAAGAATCAGCTGGCGCAAGCTCCAGCCGATCGGTATGCCTTGATGTGCGGTGGATTTTGTAGCGGCTGTGTCGTTCTGGGTAGTATTCATGGCGATCTTGCCAGCCTCTTGCTGAGTACCAGTATGAGACGCCATGATGGACTTTAACAAGCGATGCAATTGCATGGTGTCTGGCAGCATGGTGCCAAAAAAATGCACTGTGTCTTGATGTTGTATCAGGATGGTAGGGAAGTTTTCAATATCGATTTCGTCCACTAAGTGCGCCTGATCTTCTATGTCTATCCAGGCGAAACAGACATCGGGATATTGTTCGGCTAATTGATCGAATGCGATCCGATAAGCTGTGCAGGTGTCGCACCAGGCTGCGCATAAGCAGGCCACTAGCCATTGTTTGCTCGTTAATTGGCTTTTGATGAGTGCCAAGTCTTCAGTGTTCGTTGCTAAGTTCATGCCTGACATTTTAACCGAACTGATGTTATTCCGGCTTGGCGCGCTTGATTTATGCGGATTCAAAGATCAGAGTTTGGGATTGCCTTCGCGCCCTGTAAAATACGGGCATGACAACACTTCTTGCTATTGAAACATCGACAGAACTTGCTTCTGCTGCTTTACTAATCGGCGATACCCTGATCAGTCGTGAACTGACGGGGGTACAGACCCATTCCCAAGGTATTTTGCCTGCCATACAATCCTTATTGCTGGAGGCAGGTTTGTCGCTAAAACAATGCGACGCGATTGCTTTTGGTTGTGGTCCCGGGGCTTTTACTGGTGTGCGAACTGCATGTGGGATCGTGCAAGGCTTGGCTTTTGGCACCAACTTGCCGATATTGCCCGTCGTGAGTTTGCAGGCGATGGCAGAATCTGCGCGCCAGCAACATGTCTTATCAAATGATGTCGTTGATTATATTGCGGTACTTGATGCACGCATGGGCGAAGTGTATTGGGCGCAATATCGCTATCTAAACAGCGTATGGCAGGTGATAGTAGCGCCGACTTTATCAAAAGCGGAGGAGGTCAGGGCTGTCGTTGATAGCGACTTATTAGATAGTAGCTCGCTGGTATTTGCGCTTGGGCAAGGCGTTGTGCTGCCTGAAAATGTCAGCATGGCTGAATCGTTTTCGGCACATCTGCACATAGCTTGCATGCCGCATGCAAGGCAAATAGCGCAACTCGCTTTACCAGATTACCTTGCGGGACGCGGTCTGGATGCATCGCAAGCGCAGCCGCTGTACTTGCGTAACAAAATCGCACTGACTACCGCAGAGCGCATGCAATTGAAAGCGGCGAGCTAATGCAAGGCAACTTGATTTTTAGCCGGCTTGGTTTTGAGGATATCGATGATGTCTTAGCGATAGAAAATCAGGTCTACTCACATCCCTGGTCGCGCGGCAATTTTTTAGATTCTTTGTATAGCGCTTATCATTTGACCGGTTTGCGTGATCCGTCGGAAAAACTGATCGGCTATTTTTTATTAATGCCTGTCGTCGATGAGATGCATTTGCTAAATCTTGCCGTAAGTGTCGAGCATCAGGGTTTGGGTTATGCTCGTTTGATGTTGGACAATATGGTAGCAATGGCACGGGAGAAGCAGTGTCTGGCGATTTTGCTAGAAGTGCGGATCAGTAATCAGCGCGCGATTGAGGTGTATCAGCGGTATGGCTTTAAAGAAATCGGTCGTCGCAAAGCCTACTATCCCGCCCACGACAATCTGCGTGAAGATGCGATTGTGATGCGAATAGAGTTGTAAATCTCGTTATTTTAAATTGTAGTGAATTATGATACTGATGGTGAGTATATTTAAGTTGTCCATAGAATCATTGGACAATAAGGCATTTTTGGTAAAAATAATGGGGAGTATATTTAATTTGGGGGCAGGATTTCGCAATATCCCAAACGCCGCTGCTATTTTTATCATAAATTAGACTCGTTTCAACTTTATTCAATCTTATCTAATTAGCTATCAACTAAGTCGTCAACTGAGCCGTCAACTGAGCCATCATGAACACCCCAGAACATAACAATCCAAAGCAACACGATGCAATGCTGGCAGAGCTGGGTATCGGACCTGTCTGGAAATTGCGTGAAACTAACGTCGATGCTGATGCCCATTCTGGCATTGACGCTGCGCAGGCAGGTGCCATCATATCGCCGGAAATCATTGCCCGCGCTGGTCGCGAGTCTGATCTATCGTCTGAGCAATCCCCAGATCAAGCACACCGGTCATTAACAGCAATCTCAGTCAACCCATCAACGCCTACTGCCGAACTTGATTGGGGTGCATTAGAAGCCAGAGTTTCTAACTGCCGCGCCTGTCATTTGTGCGAAGGTCGCGCCAAGACGGTGTTCGGTGTCGGTGATCAACATGCGAAGTGGTTGTTTGTTGGTGAAGGGCCAGGCTATAACGAGAATTTACAAGGGCTACCTTTTGTCGGACCCGCTGGGCAGCTACTAGACAACATCCTGCGCGCTTTGGGTATGCAACGTGGCGCCGATACTTATATCGCCAATATCGTCAAGTGTCGTCCGACCGATGCCCAGGGCAAGGACCGAGCGCCCGCACCTGAAGAAGTCGCTGCCTGCTTGCCGTATTTAAAGCGCCAAATCGCATTGATACAGCCAGAAATTATCATTGCGCTGGGTAAGACGGCAGCGATTTCCTTGCTGGATTTAAATCCTGAAACTCCCGTCGGAAAGTTGCGTGGCTCGATTCATCATTATCAGGATTTACCTTTAGTCGTGACTTATCATCCAGCGTATTTACTACGTAAGCCAACTGAGAAAAGTAAAACCTGGGAAGACCTTTGTCTGGCGCTACAGGCAATCGCACAGACCTCTGCGGCGGCATCGTCGACTATGTTGGCATCGACTTAATGCTATTAATTTTTTGGAACTGAGTTTTTTGAAACTGAGCTTGGATGCAAACCTACCAGAAACAGTTTCATCAACAATGGCAGCATCTGCAAGACCCGCATGTGCGCGCGCTGGTATGGATGCTGACCTCGCCCAACTTGCTGGCGAGCGATACCGCTGAATACGCAACACCAGATTCAACCGATCCAACAGGTTCAATCAGCGCATCCCGCTGGCATGGACAGATTGCCCGCATTGCGCTGCCTAATCCACAACAATTATTAAGCTGGATTAACCAGCTTGATCAATATCCCCAGGTTTTGCATGACGCTTTGGCGGTACACAAGCATCGCAGGCTAGGACATTATGCTGAAAACTTACTGGCATTTTTTCTGAATCATCAAAGTTTGTCTGGGCTACAAAATTTACTCTTTGCCCAAAATCTGCAAGTACAAGGTGCTAAGCAAGTGACATTGGGTGAGTTTGATTTTTTATTAAATGACGCCCGGGGATTCGTTCATTGGGAGCTGGCCACCAAGATGTATTTGTTCGTCGGTGATCTGGATCAGACCCGTAGCAAGTTTGCACTAGACGACTATATTGGCCCCAATCAGCTTGATACCTTTGCCAAAAAAGCGGACAAACTTTTTAATCAACAATTGCTGTTATCTCACCACGCTGCTGCGCAAGCTTTATTGCAGCGAGCCGTGATTAGCACGCAGGCATTGATGAAGGGCTGGTTATTCTATCGTCAACCGATTGCCTCTGCTAATGCGCCGCCAGAGATCGCGCCTGAGCACTGCCGTGGTTATTGGTGGACGCTACAAGATATGGCGGCTATGGCGATAGAGCATGGCGTGATTTTGGAGCGTATGTCATGGCTGGCACCAGCGCAAACCAAGCCAGAGCAGGTGCTGAATCAGGCAATGTTAATGGATGAAATACAGCGCCGTTTTCAATTGCAAAACACGCCGGTGATGTTGGCAATCATGCGTGAAAACGGCGATCTGATGCAGGAAACGCATCGCGGCATGGTGGTACCGGAGCAGTGGTTAGATCTTGCGCAGGAAAGATATAAGTGATCACATTTAAGTGATTAGCGTTACTTGTGCTTGACAATATCTATCTTGAAAAATGGGATTTTTTAAGGCGTTGGCTGACAAGGGTGCTTATGCTCACCAATCAAAGCAACTGAATCAAATTCCAGTTGGTTCAACTGATGTTTGCGCATCACTAAATACATCGTGCTGGCCATAAACAGACCAAACAGGATGATCACAAAATAAATACTGACGTTGAGAGAAATCAGCAGGGCATATAGTCCTAGCATAGTCAGTACGGAGAGGTTCTCATTAAAGTTTTGTACCGCGATGGAATGTCCTGCGCTCATCAACACATGTCCGCGATGCTGCAATAAAGCATTCATCGGAACCACAAAGTAACCGGCCAGTGCGCCAATTACGATGAGCAACGGATAAGCCACCCACACATTGGTGACTAAGGTCATGCTCATTACCGTCAAGCCCATCGCAATACCTAATGGCATTACCGTCAATGATTTTTTCAACGGAACAAATCGCGCTGCTGCTACTGCGCCCAATGCAATCCCGACTGCGACTACGCCTTGTAATGCTGCGGCTTTGTCTAATGGCATTTTCAACGCACTTTGCGCCCATTTCAAAACGATAAATTGCAGAGTCGCACCGGCACCCCAAAATAAAGTCGTGATGGCTAAAGAAATTTGACCCAATTTATCTTTCCATAAATTGACGAAGCAATTAGCAAAATCTTCTACCAATTTTGCTGGGTTGCGTTCTTGATGTACGTAACAGACACCGGTATCAGGTATCCGTAAATTGAATAAAGCGGCCAGAGCATAGCAGGCGGTAATCACACAAATCGCCGCTTGCGTCGCTGTAGAAATATTGAAATCGATGAAGGGGAAATCTAAGTTCAGTAACATCGCAGCATTGTGCGGATTGACTAGCGCACCACCTAATACCGTGCCAAGGATGATAGAGGATACAGTTAAGCCTTCAATCCAGCCATTGGCGGCAACTAATTTCTCTGGGGGTAATAATTCGGTCAAGATGCCGTATTTAGCTGGGGAGTAAGCTGCTGCGCCAAACCCGACGACTGCATAAGCCAGTAGAGGATGGACTCGGCAATACATTAAGCCGCAACCAAATACTTTGATCAGGTTGGTAAAGAACATGACTTTGCCTTTGGGGAGCGAATCTGCAAAAGCGCCGACAAAAGGTGCCAACAGCACATACGACAAGACAAAGAATAGTTTCAGGAAGGGAGGCATCCATTCGGGCGACTCCATGGACACCAACAAAGCGATGGCTGCAATTAATAAAGCGTTATCTGCGAGCGACGAAAAAAACTGCGCCGCCATGATCGTATAAAAACCGCGTTTCATTCTTTTTATATGCCTGTTACGTAATGTCGCCGACTCGCTTTATACCATGAAAAACCAAGAATATTTGTGATTTACATGGGGCAAGTTTTACAATACTGGTTAAACTATCAGTAGTTTTGTCAATATGCCAAACTAGCTTTGGTAAGTTTAGTTTGCGATTGATTGGCAATTTATTGGCAAGCAGATTTATTGTTGCGACGCACCAAATTTAGATTGTATTGTCGCTGTAGTTAAAGCGTATTTTTTAAAGTTTATTTTTGAAGCTTATTGTTAAAGTCGACATCCACGTTTTTTGATGAATTTATTTGTTAGACCATGGCCAAACCAAAAACCAATTACACCTGTACCGAATGCGGTGGCATCGTCAATAAATGGGCGGGGCAATGTCCGTCCTGCCAGCAATGGAATACCTTGGTAGAAACCATTATCGAAACCAGCATCAATCGCTATTCTGCCAAACCACAAAGTCTGGCGCAGACTGCGCCTGTGCTGAATCTGTCTGAAATCGATGCAGAAGAAATTCCGCGTTTTGGTACCGGTATTGATGAGTTTGACCGGGTGCTGGGCGGTGGTCTGGTTGCTGGCGGAGTAGTGCTGATCGGTGGCGATCCGGGGATTGGTAAATCGACCTTGCTGTTACAGGCGCTGGCCAATTTATCTAAGGTCAAAAAAGTGCTGTATGTCAGCGGTGAGGAATCCGGCTCCCAGATCGCCCTGCGTGCAAAACGTCTGGCGGTCGATGCCAGCGACTTAAAATTGCAGGCCGAGATTCAGCTAGAGAAAATCCTCAATACGCTGGCAGACCACAAACCGCAAGTGGTAGTGATTGACTCAATTCAAACCATGTATTCGGATGCTTTAAGCTCGGCACCAGGATCGGTAGCGCAGGTCAGAGAATGCGCAGCGCAACTGACGCGGATTGCCAAGACCATGGATATCACGATGATTCTGGTCGGCCATGTTACTAAAGAGGGTGCACTGGCGGGACCACGTGTGCTGGAGCATATTGTGGACACCGTACTGTACTTTGAAGGCGATACCCATTCCAGCTTTCGTCTGGTGCGCGCGATCAAAAACCGCTTCGGTGCGGTCAATGAGCTGGGGGTTTTTGCTATGACCGAACGTGGCTTGAAAGGTGTTTCCAACCCATCTGCTCTGTTTTTGTCGCAGCACGACACGCAGGTTGCCGGTTCTTGCGTGATGGTGACGCAAGAAGGTACCCGTCCTTTGCTCGTTGAGATACAGGCCTTGGTCGATAGTTCTCACGCGCCCAATGCCAAACGTTTGTCAGTCGGCCTGGAGCAAAACCGGCTGGCAATGTTGCTGGCCGTCTTGCACCGGCACGCGGGTGTTGCCGTGTTTGATCAGGATGTCTTTATCAATGCGGTTGGCGGCGTCAAAATTACCGAACCTGCTGCCGATCTGGCGGTTTTGCTGGCAGTCAATTCCTCGATGCGTAACAAGCCATTGCCGCGAGGTTTAGTCGTGTTTGGCGAAGTTGGCTTAGCAGGAGAAATTCGCCCCGCACCGCGCGGACAAGAGCGTCTACGCGAGGCCGCCAAGCTCGGATTCTCGATTGCGATGATCCCCAAATCCAATGCGCCCAAGCAGCCGATTGAAGGTTTGACCTTAATACCCGTCGACAGGATAGAAGAGGCATTGAATAAAATACGGGATGTCGATAGTTATGTAAAAGACTAGGGTAAAAGATCATGGAATATCGATCATTCTCATAACGAGTGCGCCATGCTTGGGATGTCTGTGAGAATATCAATTTCCATATACTCCCCCAATTTTTTATGAAATATGCCTTATTGTCCAAGGATTCTATGGACAACTTAAATATACTTGTTGGGAGTATATTTTATGGTGCTGTCTTTATATCGGCTTAAGACTTCGCTTGCAAACACAACTTCGCCGCTGCAACACCGCTGCGTACCGCGGCCTCCAGCGTCGCCGGATAATCGCCCTTGGTGTAATCGCCAGCGATAAAACAGTTGCTCAGGCCAAGATTATTATCCGGCCTGTCTAATGCGGGTGTGCAAGAAAACGTGGCGCGTTTTTCTGAAATAATTTGATGCCATAGTGGGTTTGTGAGCTGCGGTAGTTGGAATACCTGTGCCAGTTGTTGAGCAATAGCGGTCGCTAAGGCCGAATTGCCCAGGGCAATCGCCTGTTCAGACGCGCTGACGACTACTGCTAATAAACCGGCTTGTGATGGATGTAACTGGCCGCGATCAAAGACAAACTGTCCCCAGTGCTGCAGCTCTGCCTGGTCTAGTAGGGCAAAAAAAGCACGCGGCAGTTGCAGTGTGGTGTCGTATTGAAGATAACAAGTGGTGATAGCCTCATAGCCAAAACCAGAAAGCTGGCGGGTAGTTTCTGCTTTCAGGTTACTACCTAAAAGACGCGTCGCTTGCTCAGGATTTGTCGCTACGATTAGTGCATCAAACTCTTGCTGATGGCTGGTATCCGCACTTGTAAAATCTAATTGCCAGCCGTGCTGTGCGGTGGGCGTGATGTGCTTCACGGTGGTGCCTAAGTGCACATTGCCACCCGCCGCTTCAATCCATTGTCTGGCTTGTTCAGGGAAGAGGGCGGACAAGTCTAGTTTGGGCAGCAGCATGTCGGATGCCGCTCGTTTTGCTCCCAGACTATCGCGTAAAACATTTAAAAATACTTGTGCCGAGGCGCGTTCTGGCGGAGTATTTAAGGCAGCAATACACAAGGGATTCCACATTAGCTGGCATAGCCGGTCAGTCTGATCAAAGCGCTCCAGCAGCTCGGTCACGCTGCAATCTTGATTCAGCTGCCATCCCATCCAGCGCGCTGTCGTTGAGAATCTGGCCAGCGCGAGTTTATCTTGTTTATCCAGACCTTTAGCGCGGAATAGCGCCAGCAGCAAATGCAAAGGCGCGGGCAGTTTGGGCGCGATAAATTGCATGCCATCGGTGTAGTTTGGATAAACCATCTGCAAGGGCAAGCGCAAAAGCGCCGCGTCCAGATTAATCCCGACTTTGCGCATGATCGCCAGGCTGGCGCTGTAAGCACCTAGCAAAATATGCTGGCCGTTATCCAGCGCATGTCCATGCAAATCCACCCGCCGCGCCCGGCCACCCAAGGTGCGTGCCGCTTCAAACAAGCTCACTATCGCGCCTTGGCTGGCAAGCTCAGTGGCTGCTGCGCAGCCTGCCCAGCCAGCACCGATTACGGCGACGTGTCGAGCAATTCGTAGATTTTGTTTGCGATTGATCTCGAGCTTAGCCACGGATGTAAGTTTTCCAGGCTAGCCAGAGTTTGCGGATGGGTGTCAGCGAGATGCGCTGTGTCAACACTTTAAAGTGGTCGTCTTTAATTTCTACCAGCAAGGCGCGATAAATGGCGGCCATAATCAGACCGGTGCGCTGCGCTTTACGATCTTCCGCAGGCAGCAGGGCAAAGGCGTCGTCATAGAGTTGCTGCGCCCGTTCGTACTGGAATTGCATGAGAGCTTCAAATTCAGGGCTGTGGCGCGCATTCAGAATGTCGGCGGCGGTGACTTTGTATTGTTGCAACTCATTGACTGGCAAATAAATCCGACCCTTGCGCGCATCTTCACCGACATCGCGAATGATGTTAGTCATCTGGAAAGCCAGCCCTAATTTTTCAGCAAATTGTTTGGTTTGCGGATTTTTGATGCCAAAAATACTGGCGGACAAAATACCGACGACGCCAGCCACATGCCAGCAATATTTTTGCAGACCGATAAAATCGAGATAGCGTGTCTGGTTTAAGTCCATCTCCATGCCATCAATGATCGCCAGCAAATGTGCTCCATCCAAAGCATAGGTTGCCATGTGCGGCAATAAGGCTTTGGTGACGGGATGGGTCGGCTGTTTATTCAGCATGGCTTGGATTTCACCACGCCACCAGCTGAGTTTGCTGCGGGCAATGCCATCGTCTGTACTCTCATCCACGACATCATCGACCTCGCGACAAAACGCGTACAGCGCCGTGATGGCTAAGCGTCTTTCATTCGGTAGAAATAAAAAACTGTAATAAAAACTGGAGCCGCTTTGTGCTGCTTTTTGTTGGCAATATTCGTCTGGAGACATGCTAAGTGAGTGAGATTGTCTGTAGAGGACTTATGAGTCCGCTGTTGGCTACGTGCAATGCAGCAATAAGCCCGTATGTTATCCGAAGTGACAGAGACTACAAATAGACAAGGCAGAATTAGCGGGTGGGGCGTTGCTTTAATCGGTGTTGCGATGCGCTTTTAGTAAATTAATCGAATGTTTTGACTTAGAAATACATGTAATGCTTTGTAATCTGATACGGTTTTTTGTATCTGGCTCACGCTTTTTTCGTCAAGCTCATATACCATTACGCAATTACTCAAATTAAGCAGTGTATATATTGCAATATTATTGGGTTTGATTGATTTTGACCAAATGGAATAGCGAATGAAAATGATGAAAAAAACGAGCATGATTCTTTTAGCTAGTAGCTTGCTGCTCGCCTTGGCAGCCTGTGGTGGCTATGTGTACACAACGGTCGGCGGCACTGTCACTGGTCTGGGTAACAGCGCTGCGGGGACGTCAGGTGGTACTTTAAAATTGAGGAATGAAGGTAACTTTGTTCAACAACTGACAGTGGACGGCCCTTTCTCGTTTAAAGTCGCGAGTAATGCGAGTTATACCATCAGCGTTTTGCAACAGCCAAACCAAGTCAATTGCACGGTCGCCAATGGCACAGGCACGATGACTAGCGATGCTGCGGTGAATAATATCGCAGTGACATGCGCACCTAAAGTGCCTGTAACTGCGACCGTCTCTGGATTAACTGCTGGTTCATTGTATTTGTATAACAATGCTAACGTTAATTTTGATGCGTTGACATACACCACGAATATCGCGGGCACTTTTCCATTTTATATTCCAGATGGTACTGCTTATGCAGTAACCGTTGGTTTGCAACCTGCAGCGCAGACTTGTACTGTGCAAAACGGGACGGGCACAGCTAGCATTACTAATCCACTACCTGCTGCCAATGTGCTGGTGAACTGCGTGCCGAGTGTACCGGTTTCTGTTGTATTGACTGGTTTAGCAGCGGGCAAGACGGTTGTTGTTACCAACGGTTCAGATCCTTTGTTCCTGACCTTAGGTGCCAACGGTACTTTTACTTTCTCGAACTCTGTATTGGATGGTCAGCCGTATGCTGTAACGGTGACTACACAACCAGTCGGACAAACTTGTACCGTGGTTGGCGGTACTGGCACTGCACAATTGAGCAATCCGACCGGTGCAAGCAATATCCAGATTAATTGTATTTAAAGTCTGACTTTAAGCGCGCATAGACCTTAGCGGGCGGTTGCTAGCTAAGCTCTGTAAACGAAGTTCTATAGCTGAGTTATACAATTAAGCTTAATAAAGAACTCTCGCAAAAGTAAAAAGCCGATGTCTGTAAAGATATCGGCTTTTTTTATGAAGCAGGTTAGCTTTTATACGCTTTCGAGTGCGCCGTCCTGATTGAAGAAAAACATATCCTCATGTTTAAATCCCCAGCGCCCACCTTTAAGCCTGACAAAAGGCTCGAAGGTAAAAAATGGCACATCTCCCAAACACAAAGTATTACTGGTCTGGATATATTGTCGTTCATCCCGATTAGTGGCAACGCTGTGGCCTACATTGCCGCGGTAATCTAAGTTCACAAAACCACTCTCGCGTATGCGCACGTTGGCCCATTCAAACAACTGTTCAAACGTGGTGTTCGGTTTTACGAAGCGCGGCATTTGCTGGTGTAGCTGGTGCAAAAAATGTAAGCCATTTTTAAATTCAAGCTGCTTAGGTTTTTCGCTGAGTTTGCCATCTTCGATGACAAATGAGCGAGCGTAATCTCCCCAGCAATTATCTTTGACCGGACTGAGGTCTATCGTAATCAGGTTGGACATGCCAACCGCTTCCTCACTCGCGCTGTAGTTGTTGCCAGCAATAGATACGCAACTTCTGGACCCCAATAACACCAGGGCAGGGCATTGGTAATACCAGGTTTCCGGGTAACCAGATTCAGATAACAGGGCGTGTGCTTTTGCCGCAAGACTCTGCTCGGTATCTTCTGGCGTAATTAAGGACCCCAAACGCGCCAAAGCGAACTTAGCCGCATGTTGCGCTTTACGGTGCTCTGCAATTTGCAGTTCGGTTGGCATGAGCTAGCTCTTAATGATGTTGAGTTGCGGGTTGATGTACCAAGTGATGTGCCAGATGGTGTATTGGCCGGATAGTGTGATGCGTCAGCAGATTAAAAACAGGATCTGATTTGCCTTACTTATTTTTTACCGCTGCCTGTCACCGCGTGTACCCCAGCCGCCGTTACATCAACCGCAGTACCCACCACCGCACTACCTACTTTGACCGTAGTAGATACCGCCGCGTCTGCAATTGCGATTACGGTGCATCCACTGGCACTCAGACTGCCAAGCAACATGCTGAGGCAACATAATAAGCGGGAGGAAAAAAGAGGAAAAGAATTTCGCATCATCATGCCCGAAAAGAAAATTGCATCGTATTGATCATTGGTGTACGACATGGTATCCGCATAGTAAGGTGCTGTACGCGCCAAAGCTATAATAATTTTGCAACAGCCTGTAATTTATTTGTACTACTCACGCGTACAGAGTTTGTTTTTTACCCCGACGCTTACATCCAGATTGCGCGCCAGGCAATCACCAACCAATCACTTTTTCCTATGGATGGACGGTGCCTAAAAACATCGCCATGAACAGCGTCAATTTTTTCCAAGATACGTAATCCGCCTTGTACAACAAGACGTAATTCCCAACCTATCCTACCTTTTAAACGCTTACATAGCGGGCTTCCGCTTAACATCATCGTACGTGCTCTGTCGGTTTGAAATCGCATCATTTTCTGCCAATTTTCATTTACTTGCTCATTTGCTATTTGTTGTTCGGTAATACCAAATTGCGTCAGGTCGTCTAAGGGTAAATAGATTCTTTGTTTATGCCAATCGACAGCAACATCTTGCCAAAAATTGATTAGTTGCAGCGCAGAGCAGATTGCTGCGGAGTCTTTTAGATTGTCCGGTGTTGTCGCCTTATAGAGATGCAACATGAGCGTTCCGACAGGATTGGCAGAGCGTCTGCAATAATCTAATAACTCAGTGAAGCTTTGAAAGCGGGTAATCACCACATCTTGTTTAAATGCGGACAGCAAGTCCCGAAAGGCTTGTAAAGGCAGGCGATGTTGCCCAATATAATAATTAAGCTTTTGAAACAAGCCAATGTCACTTATTTCATTTAATTCTATTTTGGTCAATTCCGTTTCATATTGGTTAAGCGCAAACAAACGTTGTTCTGCGGTTGCATCACCTTCATCTGCGATGTCGTCCGCCGTTCTGGCAAAAGCATAAATAGATTCAACTGCTGGACGTAAGTGTTCGGGCAGCAAAATTGAGGCTACAGGGAAGTTTTCGTAATGATCTACTGGCATAGCATTGGCTAAAATTGCAATAAAAAATAAATGACTCTAAAGTCATTGGCAAAAAAATGTTGCGCAACTATAATTACTAACCGTTTAGTCAGTAACTGATTGGGTCACTTTAAATGATATTCAAATAGTCTACCCAAAGTATTTTGTCTATCCGTTAGCAGTCAGTAAGTGTTTTGTCATCCATTCCGTTAGAACGTTTAAAAAAAGCTGGAATAAGATTTGAGCAAGACGTAAATAAGATTTAAGCAAGATTTAAGCAAAACTTAAAAGTAACAAATTTTGATTGCCATCCGGCAAACGCATATTCTTGGTATTTACAGCCAGCATAGTAAAGGAAACCCCTCGTGCCAACCGTACAAAAAAACTATTTCACCGAGTTCACTGGTGCGAACAAAGCATCTGGCATACGTTTATCTATTGCAAAACATACTCTTGTACTCGGTGTGAGTACCGTACTGTTGTTGATTGCATGCTCAAAGCCAGCAGAAAAAGTAGAAGATATTCGTCCAGTACGCGTCGTTAAAGCTAGTGCAGATAGCGCTGACTCGGCTACGGAATTTTCCGGCGAGGTGCGCCCACGGATAGAGTCACGCCTTGGTTTTAGAGTGGCAGGTAAAATCGTTCTCCGCAAAGTTGATGTGGGTAACTTGGTAAAACGTGGTCAGGTATTGATGCAGCTTGATCCGCAAGACCTGGCGTTAGCGCAAACGCAGGCAAAAGCTGGATTAATGGCGGCGGAGAGCAATCGTGATTTGGCCAGAGCAGAACTCAAGCGTTATCAAGAATTGCGACAAAAGAATTTTGTCGCTGCTACTGTATTAGAGTCCAAAGAAACGACTTATAAAGCGGCTCAAGCGAGTTATGAGCAGGCGCAGGCATCATATAAAAATCAGGTCAATCAATCTGGTTACACGACCTTAATTTCTGACGTAGATGGCGTGGTTACCGGGATTGATGCGGAGGTAGGGCAGGTCGTTGCAGCAGGTACACCGGTAGTGCGCGTCGCGCAATCCGGTGAGATGGATGTGGTTGTAGGTATTCCTGAGGATAAAGTAAATACGATACGCCAAATTTCTGATATCCGGGTACGTTTGTGGGCAAATCAAGGCGAAGTGTTAGAGGCGAAGCTACGTGAATTGTCGCCAATTGCTGATGCGGTGACTCGCACTTATACAGCCAAAGTCGCTCTTCCGGCTAACTCTAAAGATGTCAGATTAGGCATGACTGCTTACGTCACTTTCTCTGCTAAAACGCCTAATGCAATGATACGTCTACCGATGACGGCATTATTTAACGATAAAAATATGACTTCGGTATGGATCGTTGAGGGTGGTGCGGTTAAATTAGTTCCAGTCACCATTGCGGGTTCTGCCGGACAAGATATATTGGTTGCCAAGGGTGTTTTAGCAGGACAAATTGTCGTGACAGCTGGTGTGAATTTATTAAAAGTCGGACAAAAAGTATCGATTCTTGGAGGCGAGCTTGCGAGTGCCAGTCCAACTACTGATTCTGTTAAAGCAGCTAGCGATGCAGCAGGAGTGGCTAAATGAGCGATTCCTCCCGAGGTTTTAATTTGTCGCGGTGGGCTCTGGAGCACATTCCATTAACACGTTACTTAATCGTGGTGCTGTTATTAGGCGGCATTTTGAGCTATGGACGGTTGGGACAAGATGAAGATCCTCCATTCACTTTCCGTAATATGGTGGTTAGGGCCGTTTGGCCTGGTGCAACTGCTTTGCAGATGGCGGAACAAGTAACCGATAAACTTGAGAAGAAACTACAAGAGACGCCTTATATAGACAAAATACGCAGCTACTCTAAGCCTGGTGAGACCCTCATCATTTTGCAATTACGCGAATCGACCCCGCCAAAAGAAACCGCACAATCCTGGTATCAAGTCCGAAAAAAAATTGGAGATATCAGCAGCACTTTGCCATCTGGTGTGCTCGGCCCATTTTTTAATGATGAATTTGGTGATACCTACGGATCTATCTTTGCTCTGTCTGGCGATGGATTTACCTATGAGCAGGTCAAAGAATATGCGGACTTTGTACGTCAGCAATTTTTGCGCATACCGACAGTTGCCAAGGTTGAGTTGTTTGGCGTGCAGGATGAGAAAATCAATATTGAATTTTCTCAAAAAAAGTTTTCTCAGTTAGGAGTTTCTTTTGACACGATTGTTAGTCAAATTAATTCCCAAAACACGATTAATGCCACAGGTATTCTAACGACCGCAGCAGATAATTTGCAGGTCAGGATTTCTGGTGCGTTAATGACAGTAAAAGATCTGGAAAATCTGCAATTACGCGCCAATGGAACCACTTTTCGTTTAGGTGATTTTGCGACAGTTAAGCGAGAGTACAAAAATCCTCCACAGGACAAAATGCGCTTCAACGGTAAAGAAGTAATTGGTCTTGGTATTTCCATGGAGCGGGGCGGGAATATTATTGACTTAGGTAAAAATCTCGAAAAAGCGACAGCCGAGGTTAAGAGTAAATTACCTGTTGGTATTCAGATTGAGCGCGTTTCTGATCAACCTAAAATGGTTGCGTCTTCTGTTGGCGAGTTTGTCCATACTTTAATTGAGGCCGTGGTTATTGTCTTGGCGGTGAGTTTTCTCGCTTTGGGTTTGCATACAAAACCATTCCGGTTGGACGTGTGGCCTGGCTTAGTCGTCGGCTTGACTATTCCTTTGGTGCTGGCAGTAACGTTTTTGTTTATGCGGATATTTGATATTGACCTGCATAAAATTTCTCTAGGCGCCCTGATTATTGCACTCGGACTGTTAGTCGACGACGCCATTATTGCTGTTGAGATGATGGTGCGCAAAATGGAGGAGGGCTTCTCTCGTTTTGATGCCGCGACTTTTGCTTACACTTCAACTGCGATGCCGATGTTGACCGGAACCCTGATTACGGCGGCGGGATTTTTGCCGATTGGTTTAGCTAAATCGGCCGCGGGGGAATACACATTTTCGATGTTCTCAGTAAACACGTTAGCTTTGATTATCTCTTGGTTGGCGGCGGTATTATTTACTCCTTACCTTGGTTACTTGCTACTCAAGGTGAAGCCATCCTCTAATGCTGACGGTCATCATGAATTATTTGACACACCATTTTATTCACGTTTCCGTAAGCTGGTTACCTGGTGTGTCGAATGGCGAAAAACCACCATCCTCATTACGCTTGGTGTCTTTGGCTTAGGTATTTTCGGTTTTAAATTTATTGAGCAGCAATTTTTCCCTGATTCTAGTCGCCCTGAACTGATGGTGGAGTTGTGGTTGCCAGAAGGAAGTTCCTTCGCGGCGACCGAGGCGCAGGCTAAAAAGTTTGAGCAGTTCATTCAAAAACAAGAAGGTGTTGAGAGCGTGACCAGCTATGTTGGTACTGGCAGTCCACGTTTTTATTTGCCGTTAGATCAAATCTTCCCTCAGACGAATGTGGCGCAAATCGTTGTGCTGCCAAAAGATCTTGAGGCTAGAAACGCGCTACGTTTAAAAATCGTCAACGTGTTTAAAGTTGATTTTCCTGAAGTACGTGGACGCGTTAAGGTGTTACCTAGTGGTCCACCTGTTCCTTATCCTGTGCAGTTCCGCGTGACAGGTTTAGAAGTCGCCAAGGTTCGTGAGGTGGCAGATCGGGTTAAAGATGTCATGCGCGCCAATCCTAATGCTATTGGCGTCAATGATAATTGGAATGAGTCAGTGAAGGTTGTGCGTATCGATTTGGATCAAGATAAATTGCGTGCCTTAGGTGTTACTTCACAATCAGTAATGCGGGCGGCGAATACTATTTTGACAGGTTCAACTGTTGGACAATTTAGGGATGGCAATAAGCTCATTGATATCGTGGTTCGGCAACCTGTTGATGAGCGATCTACTATCAATGCGTTAGGCGATGCAAATATTCCTACGGCGAGTGGTAAGTCTGTTCCCTTATCTCAAGTAGCAAGAATTAATCTGGTTTGGGAGCCTGGTGTAGTCTGGCGCGAGGGACGGGAGTGGGCAGTTACGGTTCAGTGTGACGTTGTCGATGGCATACAGGGTCCGACGGTTTCCAGCCAGATTTCGCCTAAGTTAGAGAAAATTCGCTCTGAGTTATTACCTGGCTACAAAATTGAATTGGCTGGTGCAGCGGCAGATAGTGGGAAAGCGCAAGAATCAATATCGGCAAATGTACCTTTAGTGATATTCATTATTTTTACTTTATTGATGTTGCAATTGCATAGCTTCTCACGTTCTTTATTGGTATTTTTGACTGGGCCACTTGGTATTGCTGGTGCAGCGATGGCTTTATTACTGTTGCATAGACCGTTCGGCTTTGTTGCGCAGCTAGGAGTGATTGCCTTGTTTGGAATGATTATTCGCAATTCGATTATTTTGATTGATCAGATTGAGCAAGATATTCAAGCAGGTGCTCCCGCTTGGGACGCGATTGTGGAGTCGGCTGTGAGGCGTTTCCGTCCAATTATTTTGACAGCCGCCGCAGCAGTTTTAGCAATGATTCCATTGTCCCGATCAGTTTTTTGGGGGCCAATGGCGGTCGCGATCATGGGTGGGTTGATCATTGCGACAGCTTTAACTTTGCTGTTTTTACCTGCTTTATATGCTGCTTGGTTTAGGGTGAAAAGACCTGTTTGATAGGCTCCGTTTGTGGGTGCGAGTCGGGCTTGCTACTATTTATATAGTGAGCCTGACTAGATAATTGCAAATCAAACTCTAAAAAAGAGCCACATCCGATTAAAATCCAGTAGAATATGCGGCTGGAGTTGAAATGCCACATGCAACAGTTTTGGGCGACACTTGAATTTTGGGTCGCCCTTTGCTTTTGTGCCAGTTTTTAATTTTGGCAAGTGTTCTCATCCCGCGAGGATGGCGAAATTGGTAGACGCACCAGGTTTAGGTCCTGACGCCAGTAATGGTGTGGGGGTTCGAGTCCCCCTCCTCGCACCACAGAATTTTTTTTATTTGGACGATTTTCATGGCAACTGCAGTCGAAACTTTAGATAAATTGGAACGCCGCCTTACTATTTCTTTTCCGATCGCCGATGTGCAATCTGAAGTGGAAAAGCGTTTGAAATTGCGCGCACGCACAGCGAAAGCCCCTGGCTTCCGCCCTGGAAAAGTGCCGATGAAAATGGTCGCCGCGCAGCACGGTTATCAAGTCGAAAATGAAGTCTTAAATGATAAAGTTGGCCAGGCATTTAATGCCGCTGCTAACGAGAATAAATTGCGCGTTGCTGGTTATCCACGCATTGAACCAAAATCTGGTGAAGGCGTAGCCGAAGGTAGTTTAGCTTTCGACGCAACTTTTGAAATATATCCAGAAGTTGTAGTTGGTGATTTGTCTTCTGCAGAAGTAGAGCAAGTTAAAGCTGAAGTATCTGACGCGGAAATTGATAAAACTATCGACATTTTACGCAAGCAACGCGTTCACTTTCATGTCAAAGGTGAACAAGGTGCTCATGGAGACGGTGGCGACTTATCAGCAAAAAATGGTGATCGTGCTACCTTGGACTTCGTCGGCAAAATTGATGGCGTAGAGTTTGCTGGCGGCAAAGCTGAAGATTTTGCTTTTGTTTTGGGTGAGGGTCGTATGTTGCCTGAGTTTGAAGCTGCGACTTTAGGCTTGAGATCTGGTGAAAGCAAAACTTTCCCGCTATCGTTTCCGGCGGATTATCACGGTAAAGATGTAGCTGGTAAAACTGCAGAGTTTACTGTCACTCTGAAAAAATTAGAGTGGGCACATCTTCCTGAGGTTGACGCTGAATTTGCAAAAAGTCTAGGTGTAGACGATGGTGATTTAGTCAAAATGCGCGCTGATATCAAAGAAAATCTTGAACGTGAAGTTAAAGGTCGCGTTAAAGCTAAAACTAAAGATAGTGTAATGGATGCTTTAGTTAAAGCCGTAGAATTTGATGTGCCAAAATCCTTGGTAGAGCAAGACGGTCAACGCTTGGCAGAGATGACTCGTCAAGACATGGCTCAGCGCGGTATGAATGTTGCAGATGTTCCATTCCCACCAGAATTGTTTACGGTGCAAGCGGAACGCCGTGTTCGTTTAGGATTGATATTGGCTGAGTTAGTAAAGGCTAATAATTTGCAAGCAACTGCTGAGCAAATTAAAGCGCAAGTCGAAGATTTCGCTCAGAGCTATGAAGATCCTCAGCAGGTCGTTAAATATTATTTTAGTGACCGTAATCGCTTAGCTGAAGTTGAAGCCCTTGTATTAGAAGAAAACGTCGTTAACTATGTCTTAGGTAAGTCAAAAGTCACTGACAAGGTGTTACCTTTTGACGAATTAATGGGTAACAACGCGTAATAACTAAAGGAAAATCCAATGACAGGCATTATTCGTAGTTCAGCATTAGATACCAACATGCTCGGTATGGTGCCTATGGTCATAGAGCAAAGCGGTCGTGGCGAACGTGCTTACGACATTTACTCTCGCTTGTTAAAAGAGCGTGTGATTTTTTTAGTTGGGCCAGTAAATGATCAAGCTGCAAATTTAATCGTAGCTCAGTTATTGTTTTTGGAAAGTGAAAATCCTGATAAGGATATTTCGCTTTACATTAATTCTCCGGGTGGCTCTGTATCAGCTGGTATGGCGATTTACGATACCATGCAATTTATTAAGCCTGATGTATCTACTTTGTGTACAGGTTTGGCCGCGTCAATGGGTGCATTTTTATTGGCTGCTGGTGCGAAAGGCAAACGTTTCTCACTGCCAAATTCTCGTATTATGATTCACCAACCTTTGGGTGGTGCTCAAGGTCAAGCCTCTGACATAGAAATACAGGCGCGTGAAATTTTGTACCTGCGTGAACGTTTGAATGGAATCCTAGCTGACAAAACTGGTCAGACAGTTGAGCAAATTGCGAAAGATACTGATCGTGACAACTTTATGTCGGCCGAATCTGCTGCTGAATATGGTTTAATCGATAAAGTGTTAACGCATCGCGCCTGATATACTAAAAATATTGAGTAATTAGAAGACGTCCGTGCTTATTAAGTGCGGACGTTTTTTATTGTGCTCTATAATTAAATTGCTAGCGGGTTTTATATTGATTTGTTATCTTCGTATTTTCGTGTCCTTCTTCAATGACATATATCGGATTTACGGTTAATATCAAAATTATTCTCGCTTAATTTTTGCTTAATTCCTGTTAAAGATATACGTACTATGCCTGATAAAAAATCCTCCACTGGCGAAAAGCTTTTATATTGTTCTTTTTGTGGCAAAAGCCAACACGAGGTTAAAAAACTAATTGCAGGTCCGTCTGTTTTCATTTGCGATGAATGCATTGATCTGTGTAACGATATTATTCGTGACGAAGTCAGCAACCTGGAATCCATTTCCAGTGCAAAAACTGATCTGCCAACACCTTTAGAAATTACAGCTTTGCTTGATCAATACGTAATTGGTCAAGTAACAGCAAAACGTATTCTTGCTGTTGCTGTTTATAATCATTACAAGCGCTTAAAGCATCTTGGTAAAAAAGATGATATTGAGCTATCTAAGAGCAATATCCTTTTGGTCGGCCCAACTGGGTCAGGTAAGACCTTACTTGCACAAACCTTAGCACGTATGCTCAATGTGCCGTTTGTAATTGCTGATGCGACAACTTTGACTGAGGCTGGCTATGTAGGTGAAGACGTTGAAAATATTATTCAAAAGCTGCTTCAAAACTGTAACTATGAAGTTGAGCGAGCACAAAAAGGGATCGTCTATATTGATGAAATCGATAAAATATCTCGTAAGTCAGATAATCCCTCAATTACCCGCGATGTCTCTGGAGAAGGCGTACAGCAAGCATTATTGAAATTGATTGAAGGTACTATGGCATCCGTACCACCGCAGGGAGGGCGAAAACATCCTAATCAAGATTTCATTCAGATTGACACAACAAATATTATGTTTATTTGCGGCGGTGCATTTGATGGTTTGGCTAAGATTATTTCTGACCGCTCTGAACGCAGCGGCATAGGATTTTCTGCTAGCGTGAAAAGTCAGGCAGAGAAGAGTGCTAGCCAAGTTATGCAAGATGCAGAACCGCAAGATTTGATTCGTTTTGGTTTGATCCCTGAGCTTGTTGGTCGTTTGCCTGTAATTGCAACTCTCAACGAGCTTGATGAGACGGCATTAATTCAAATCTTGGTCGAGCCGAAGAATGCGCTGATCAAGCAATATTCTAAATTGCTTGAAATGGAGGGTGCTGAGCTTGAAATCAGGCCCGCAGCTTTGCAAGCAATTGCAAAAAAAGCAATCGCACGTAAAACAGGTGCACGAGGCTTAAGATCTATTCTTGAGCACGCGTTGCTAGATGTCATGTATGATTTGCCTAGCGAGCAAAATGTTTCTAAAGTGGTTATTGATGAAAATACTATTACCAATGGCGCAAAACCTTTGCTGATTTACGACGAGCAACCGAAGGTGTCAGGTATAAAATCTTAATCCTTTAAAATTGTGGGTGAATGTCATAATTGATCCACGATATTTGGAATAAGCAGTACAATTAATTACACAATAAAATTGAGCTTCAATCGAAAAGCTACCCGGAGTTTCTCTCTGAGTGGCTTTTTTTATTGTTTTTCGGATGACGGGCTTGAGATTTAGCCTAGTGCGCCAATCTATATACTAGAAATTTTGAATAAGGTGCGCCATGACAACTTCTATAATTACTGAACAAACCGAATTGCCTTTGTTGCCACTGCGCGATGTGGTTGTGTTTCCACACATGGTTATTCCTTTATTTGTGGGGCGTCCAAAGTCCATTAAAGCTTTGGAAGCAGCAATGGAGCAGGGTAAGAGCATCATGTTGGCGGCACAAAAAGCTGCAGCAAAAGATGAGCCATCTGCTGACGATATTTACGAAATCGGCTGCATTGCCAATATTTTACAAATGTTGAAATTGCCAGACGGCACTGTTAAGGTGCTGGTCGAGGGTGCACAGCGTGCACGTATTCACAAGATTACTGAAACAGAGTCTCACTTCACAGCAGAGCTCACTCCTGTTGCGCCGGAAGAGGGTGATGACTCTGAAGTAGAGGCAATGCGCCGTGCAATCGTTCAGCAATTTGATCAATATGTAAAACTGAATAAAAAAATCCCACCTGAAATTTTGGCATCACTTTCAGGAATTGATGATGCGGGTCGGTTGGCCGATACAATTGCTGCACATTTGCCTTTGAAGCTAGAGCAAAAGCAAGTCATTCTGGAAATTTTTAGCGTTGCCAAACGTTTAGAACATTTGCTTGGTCAATTGGAGGGTGAGCTTGACATTCTGCAAGTAGAAAAGCGTATCCGTGGCCGTGTTAAGCGTCAGATGGAAAAATCTCAGCGTGAATACTATTTGAATGAGCAAGTAAAAGCGATTCAAAAAGAACTCGGTGAAGGTGATGAAGGTGCTGACATCGATGAGTTAGAAAAGAAAATTCTGGCAGCAAAGATGCCGAAAGAAGCGCATAACAAAGCGATGAATGAGTTGAAAAAGCTCAAAATGATGTCTCCTATGTCTGCTGAGGCAACTGTTGTTCGCAACTATATAGACACGATCGTTAATTTACCTTGGAAGAAAAAATCTAAGGTAAACAATGACTTAACTAACGCTGAAAAAGTATTGGAAGATGATCATTTTGGTTTAGATAAGGTCAAAGAGCGTATTCTGGAATATCTTGCCGTACAACAGCGCGTTGACAAACTGAAAGCGCCAATATTGTGTTTGGTCGGCCCTCCAGGTGTAGGTAAGACCTCTCTTGGTCAATCTATTGCACGTGCTACTAATCGTAAGTTTGTACGTATGGCGTTGGGCGGTGTTCGTGACGAGGCAGAGATTCGCGGTCATCGACGCACTTATATTGGTTCTATGCCCGGTAAGATATTGCAAAGCTTATCGAAAGTAGGAGTACGTAATCCATTATTTTTACTGGATGAAGTAGATAAAATGGGGGCGGATTTCCGTGGCGACCCGTCTTCTGCGTTGCTTGAGGTGCTAGATCCTGAACAAAACCATACTTTTTCTGATCATTACATCGAAGTTGATTTCGATTTATCAGATGTTATGTTTGTAGCGACCTCTAATTCATACAACATTCCGCCAGCTTTGTTGGATCGTATGGAGGTTATTCGTTTGTCGGGTTATACCGAAGACGAAAAAGCTAGCATTGCCCAGCGTTACTTACTTCCTAAACAAATTAAAAATAATGGTTTGAAGGATGGTGAAATCAGTGTTGCTGAAAGTGCTATTCGAGACATTATTCGTTATTACACTAGAGAAGCAGGGGTACGTTCCTTAGAGCGTGAGTTATCAAAAATTTGTCGCAAAGTCGTTAAGATGCTCTTACTTAAAAAGAGTGAGAAGAAAGCAACGATTACATCAAAAAATCTGGATAAGTTTTTGGGTGTTCGTCGTTACGATTTTGGTGTGGCGGTCAAAGATAACCAGGTTGGACAAGTCGTTGGTCTTGCGTGGACTGAAGTCGGCGGCGATTTATTGACAATTGAAGCAGTTGCAATGCCTGGTAAGGGTGGCGTGATACGTACCGGTACTTTAGGTGATGTGATGAAGGAGTCGATTGAAGCTGCTCGCACTGTAGTTCGCAGTCGTGCGAAGCGCTTGGGTATTAAGCCAGATGTGTTTGAAAAAAGTGATATTCATATTCACGTTCCAGAGGGGGCAACGCCAAAAGATGGTCCTTCCGCTGGTATTGCTATGACGACAGCTCTGGTATCTGTTTTTACCGGGATACCGGTACGTGCAGATGTAGCGATGACTGGTGAGATTACCTTGCGTGGTGAAGTATTGCCTATCGGTGGTCTAAAAGAGAAATTATTGGCAGCGCATCGAGGCGGAATTAAGACGGTTTTAATTCCTGAAGAGAATGCTAAAGATTTAACTGAGATTCCTGATAACGTCAAAAATAAGCTGGAGATCATTCCAGTGCGTTGGATAGATAAAGTGTTAGAAATTGCTTTAGAGCGTCAGCCAGTTGCTTTGACTGATGAAGAAGTTTTAGTAGCTGCTACGGCCACTAAAGTTGAAGGTGGCGTCGATGTTGGTGGTGTTGTAAAGCATTGAGCCTGATCTGAAATTTGGTTTTCATCAGATAGTTTTCTCTGATTAAAACTGAAGAAAGTAAAATGGTCACTAGTTATCTAGCGGCCATTTTTTTCATAATCGATTTTCTGGGTTATCTAATTTATAAATTATTACCAAAATAGTAAATTAAATTGACCGACAATTTAACTTTTGTCGAGACGATGAAAGTAGGCTCGATAAACATGAAATTTTATTCATTTAATCGGAGTACGTTCATACTATGGGTGAGTATATTTTAATTGTCCATGCAATAATTGAGTAAAATCATGTTTTTCAAAAAGATTGTGGGGAGTATATTGATTGAGTTGGGACGTGACAGATGAAATTTTTTATTTTATTTACTGATACTGCCAATACCTAGTAATACATAACTTAAGTCCAGGCTCTGACCAGCCCAACGGCTAAACCTTCAAGTGAAAAGTCTTCGTCAAGTTCATTAATCTTGATATTGGGATAATCAGGATTTTCTGCTAATAGCTCGATCATATTCCCTGATTTTTTATAGCGTTTAACCGTAACATCATCCCCCATACGGGCAATCACGATTTGTCCATTTTTTGCTTCGTTAGATTTTTTTACTGCAAGCAAATCACCATCAAAAATACCGGCGTCACGCATAGACATACCACGCACTTTGAGCAGGTAGTCTGGAATAGCTGAAAATAAGGCTGGATCAACTTGATAGGTTGTGTCCACATGCTCTTGCGCAAGAATGGGAGATCCTGCCGCTACTCTGCCAACTAGCGGCAAACTAAGTTGCATTAGTGATGGATGGGGTAGCGCTAATTGAGCAATATAGTTAGGCCTAGCCTTGGTGCTTCCATTGCTTAGTATGGAATCAAGCAATCGTATGCCGCGTGAGGTACCCGGAGCAATTTCAATAACTCCTTTGCGCGCTAGTGCTTGCAAATGCTCTTCCGCTGCATTGGTGGAGCGAAAACCTAATTCATTTGCAATTTCTGCTCTTGTTGGCGGAAATCCAGTATTTTGGATCGCGTCCTTAATTAAATTTAAAATCTGTTCTTGGCGAGCGGTGAGTTTTAGCATGATCGAATTCCAATCGTGTAGTTGTGAGACTGGGTTTATATGCAGCCTGTATTTTTGTACAGTATAAACCTAAAATCTTTTTCATCTCAAAATTTTTTTAAGTCCTCTCAATGGGTGTGTTGCACATAAATTGGTAGCAGTAAATGTAATAAGCTATTGAAACTATTGAGTAAATTATCAAAGTGCAGTATAGTTGTGGGCTTTCCTCTTCCCGCACTCGTCTTGACGCCGAGGCGGGCTATTAAATTGTCCACAAGGAGAATATATGCGTCATTATGAAATCGTATTTATCGTACATCCGGATCAAAGCGAGCAAGTGCCTGCAATGATCGAGCGTTACAAAGCCACAGTTGTTGCACGTAGTGGTCAAGTACACCGTATTGAAGATTGGGGCCGTCGTCAATTGGCATACATGATTCAAAAACTGGCAAAAGCACATTATGTTTGCATGAACATTGAGTGCGATGCTGAGACTCTGATTGAGTTGGAAACCGCATTCAAATTCAATGATGCAGTTCTGCGCCACCTCACAGTCAAAATGAAGAAAGCTGAAACAGCGCCATCTCCAATGATGAAATCTGTTCAGAAAGAAGATGCTGCTAAAACGCAACGCGTAGAAGCGCCAGCAGCATAATTGACACGTTAGAGGACGCTACATAAATCAGTGAATCAGCTTAAAGTCGTTGCCAGCATTGTAGAAAAATCGGCGCTGCGTTTTACACCAGCCGGAATTCCGATAGCCTCTGCGGTACTGATACATAGCTCTAAGCAAACGCAAGCAAATGCCCAACGTGTAGTCGACTTTGAAATCAATGCGCTAGCCGCAGGAGAAATTTCAAAGCGATTTATGGAAATAGAGTTAGGTGTTGTAATGCAATTCACAGGTTTTTTGTCGCGCAAGAACCGTAACAGCAAAAGTCTCGTATTTCACATTACTGAATTCGAGACAAATTTACTAGATTAGGAGCCACAAATGGCATTCGGTAAAAAATTTGACAAAAGCAAACTGAAAAATAAGCGCCCACAACAAAATCCATTGTTCAAGCGTAAAAAATTCTGCCGCTTTACAGCCGCACATGTAGCGCAAGTTGACTACAAAGACGTCGATACATTGAAAGATTTCGTGCAAGAAAACGGCAAAATCATGCCAGCACGTTTGACAGGTACTAAAGCTTTGTACCAACGTCAAGTCGACACAGCGATCAAACGCGCACGCTACTTAGCGTTGCTGCCGTACACTGATTTGCACACAGCGTAATTGACGACAAGGTACTAGGAGAAAAATATGCAAGTTATTCTGATTGATAAAGTCGTTAATCTCGGCAATCTGGGCG
Organism: Undibacterium sp. GrIS 1.8; assembly: GCF_040544445.1. Taxonomy (NCBI): domain Bacteria; kingdom Pseudomonadati; phylum Pseudomonadota; class Betaproteobacteria; order Burkholderiales; family Oxalobacteraceae; genus Undibacterium; species Undibacterium sp. GrIS 1.8. Next base: position 44,965 of record NZ_JBEONQ010000034.1, read on the forward strand.
ATGTAGTTAAAGTTAAAGACGGTTACGCACGTAACTTCTTGATCCCACAACGTATGGCTCGCCGTGCTACAACTTCAGCGATTGCTGAATTCGAAGCAAAACGCGCAGAGTTGGAAAAAGCAGCAGCAGCACGTTTGGCTGCAGCACAAGCTCAAGGCGAAAAATTGTCTGGTTTGACTGTACAAATCTCGCAAAAGTCTGGTGTTGATGGTCGTTTGTTTGGTTCCGTAACCAACTTCGACATCGCTGAAGCATTGACCAAGCAAGGTTTTGCTGTTGAAAAAGCGCAGATTCGTTTGCCACAAGGTCCGTTGAAGATCGTTGGCGATCATTCTGTTGCCGTTGCTTTGCACACAGACGTAGTTGTTGATGTGACCGTTGCTATCTTGGGCGAGCACGCTTAAGTTTTAGTCGCATAGTATTTAAAAAAGCCGGGTTCGCCCGGCTTTTTAACGTTTACGTCGCTAAGATTGAGCGATCAATTAGTCTTGGCAGTCAGGTATTGATTTAATTAATTTGGTATTTTAAAGCTTGCAGCATAAATGGTATTTACTATTTTTTAATAGCGGCTGTGCCTGTTATCTTAGTAATAAATGGTCAGATTTATGTATTTCATTAAGGCATGTTCTGTTGATTTCGATATTGAATAAAAAGGTATAATGCGCGCCATGAAAGCACCTTCCGATCCGCAATTAGATTCCATTCGAGTCCCACCACATTCCATCGAAGCCGAGCAATCTGTTTTGGGTGGCTTACTATTAGATAATGCTGCGTGGGATAGAATCGCCGACTTTATCCGCGAGGATGATTTTTACCGATATGACCATAGGATTATTTTTCAGGCAATTGTTAAGCTGATTAACGCGACTAAGCCAGCCGACGTTATTACCGTTTACGAGGCACTGACTGGCCTGAATAAAGCAGACGACGCTGGTGGTTTGACGTATTTAAATGCGCTGGCACAAAATACCCCCTCCGCCGCAAATATTCGTCGTTATGCCGAAATTGTGCGTGACCGAGGTGTCTTGCGCAAATTGATTTCAGTATCTGACGAAATCGCTGGTAATGCCTTTAATCCGCAAGGCAAAGAAGTAAAGCAAATGCTGGATGAGGCAGAGTCAAAAATCTTTGCGATCGCGGAGGAGGGCTCCCGTGGCGCTCAAGGCTTCACTGCTATTCAACCTTTGCTGACACAAGTGGTTGAGCGAATTGATGAGTTGTATAACCGCGATCACACTAGTGACATCACCGGCGTGCCAACGGGCTTTACGGATCTGGATCGAATGACTTCCGGTTTGCAACCCGGCGATTTGATCATTGTTGCAGGTCGCCCATCAATGGGTAAAACGGCGTTCTCGATCAATATCGGTGAAAACGTCGCAATTGAAAGTGGTTTGCCAGTAGCTGTATTTTCGATGGAAATGGGTGGGGCTCAATTAGCCATGCGTATGCTTGGCTCGGTTGGTCGCTTGGATCAGCATCGATTGCGTACAGGTAGATTGGTGGATGAAGATTGGCCGCGCCTGACCCATGCGATTCAAAAAATGAACGACGCGCAGTTATATATTGATGAGACGCCTGCGCTGAGTTCAATTGAATTGCGCGCTCGCTCGCGTCGTTTATCACGTCAATGTGGCAAATTGGGGTTAATTATCATCGATTACTTGCAACTGATGTCAGGTAACACTGCAGGTGAAAACCGTGCTACAGAAATATCCGAAATTTCCCGCAGCTTAAAAGGTTTAGCAAAAGAGTTGCAGTGCCCAGTAATCGCACTCTCTCAGCTCAATCGTTCGTTGGAGCAAAGGCCGAATAAACGTCCGGTAATGTCCGATTTGCGAGAGTCTGGCGCGATTGAGCAAGATGCTGACGTCATTCTATTTATCTACCGTGATCAGGTTTATAACCCGGACTCTCCAGATAAAGGTACCGCCGAAATCATTATTGGTAAGCAGCGAAATGGTCCTATTGGTAGCGTTCGTTTAACCTTTTTGGGTGAATACACCAAGTTCGATAATTACACAGGCTCACTGTCTATTTACGGTGACAACGAATAGTCGTACGACTATTTAGCAGTATCCAGATTAATCAGATGCTTCTTTTTGATCTGGAGCGATTTCAGTATTTTTACTTCTAGCGAGAACAATATGTTTGGACGATTGATGCCCACTGAAGGTAAATTTTTTGAGCTCTTTAACCAGCATGCAGAATTATGCGTTAAAGGTGCCAAAGAAATGGTCGCCTTGATGACCAATTTTGATGACCTTGAGCACCGTGTACATGCAATTGAAGGCATAGAAAAACAGGCCGATACAGTTACCTACAACACGATTGAGTTATTACACAAAACCTTTATCACACCCTTGGATCGTGACGATATTCATCAGCTGATTACCCGCATGGATGATATTTTGGATTTGCTGGAGGATGCTGGGCAAACAATCTCTTTGTACGATGTTCGTGAGATTACGCCAGAGGCTAAACGTTTGGCTGAGTTATGTCTGGCCTGCGCAGAAAAGGTAAAGGCTGCGGTCGGACTCTTAAATAACATGAAAAACTCCCGCGAGATTTTGTTGATCTGTGAAGAGATTGATCGCTTAGAATCCGATGCAGATCACGTTATGCGTGCCGCGATGTCTAAATTATTTCGCGATGAACCGGATGTCCGTAATCTGATTAAATTGAAAGCGATTTATGAGATTCTGGAAACCGTGACAGATCGTTGCGAAGACGTCGCCAATATTATTGAAGGCATTATTGTCGAAAACGCGTAACGATGAAACTGGCAAGACATTGCTCTGCTAGTTCAGATGCTACAAGTATGTGTATCGGCAGTATCTAAGCATTTAACTTGCCTGTCGTTTTATTTAGTATTAACTCTCAGCTCTGAGAGTGCTTAAAAGAGAAGTGATTCCCATGCAAACCTTCCATATGAGCCTGTATCTCATCATATTTCTGGTGGTGCTAGCTCTGTTATTTGATTTTATGAATGGCTTTCATGATGCAGCGAATGCTATTGCTACCGTTGTTTCTACCGGCGTATTAAAGCCTCAGCAAGCTGTCGCGATGGCGGCATTTTTTAATGTGCTCGCCATTGTAGTTTTTCCATTGACTGTTGCAACCACGATCGGTAAAGGTACGATCGATCCCAGTGTAGTTGATCACTATGTGATTTTTGGCGCATTAGTCGGGGCGATTTTTTGGAATTTTGTGACCTGGTATTTTGGTATTCCATCGTCGTCATCGCATGCATTAATTGGTGGTATGGTTGGTGCGGCGGTAGCTAAAGCAGGCACTGGCGCATTGATTTCTGCTGGCTTGATCAAGACGATCGTATTTATCGTTGTGTCGCCTCTGTTGGGGTTTTTCCTTGGTTCTTTAATGATGTTATTGGTGTCATGGTTGTTCGTTAAATCGACGCCGATGAAGGTTGATAAATGGTTTCGTCGTTTGCAGCTTTTATCCGCTTCCATGTTTAGCCTGGGACATGGCGGTAACGACGCTCAAAAAACCATGGGTATCATCTGGATGTTGCTGATCTCTGCCGGTTATTCTGCACAAGCAGATACTTCGCCACCGCTCTGGGTGATTATCTGTTGTTATACCGCGATCGGTATGGGGACTTTGTTTGGCGGATGGCGCATTGTTAAAACTATGGGACAAAAAATTACAAAGTTAAAACCTGTAGGCGGTTTTTGTGCAGAGACAGCAGGCGCTGCGACCTTATTTTTTGCCACCGCCATGGGCATTCCTGTCTCCACAACACACACTGTTACTGGCGCGATTGTGGGCGTGGGTTCTGCCCAAAAGATGTCTGCAGTGCGTTGGGGTGTTGCTAGTAATATTGTCTGGGCCTGGATTTTGACTATACCTGCCTCTGCCTTTGTCGCCGCGATTGCATGGTGGGTCGGACGGCACATATTATAAATACTCCCCCTGTTTTTTGGTAAATATGCCTTATCGTCCATATTTCCTCTGGACGATTTAATATACATAGGGGCAGTATATTAAAAAGCCTGATAAACATCATGTTTATCAGGCTTTTTTCAACTGCTTACTGTGTGCTGATCTGATCGCCGCTATTCGCTTACATTTGTTTAAACAGATGCACAAAGCTACGACTGACTTCCAGCTTCTCTGTTAGTCCTTTGACTTGCACTAGATGCCGTCCCCGCATGTCGCGCACTACGCCAGAAATCGCTTTGGCATTGACCAGCGTTGCCCGATGAATTTGCCAAAACAGGGCAGGGTCCAGCTCTTCCGCCAGATCGCGCACGGGCTTCCGGATCAATGCCTCGTAGCTTACTGTTTGTACCCGGGTGTATTTTTCATCTGATTGAAAAAACAAAATTTCTTCGACCGGGATCAAACGTAATTCTTGTCCAATAGATGCTTGTATCCATTGCAAATAACTCTGTTTGCCGATTCCCATCTGCTTGGCTAATTGTGCCAGCATATTACTCATATCATTAGGCTCGGCTTGGCTATGTAGTCGCGCTTTTAACCTCTCTACGGTGCGTGTCAGCCGCTCTACATCTGCTGGCTTCAGCACATAATCGACTGCGCCATGATCAAACGCCTCTATCGCATATTGATCATAGGCAGTGATAAATACGATATGCGCTTTGTTGCCAATTTCTTTAGCAGCTTCTAAGCCTGTTTTGGCAGGCATGCGAATATCGAGAAAGGCAAAGTCAGGCTGTAATGTTTCGACTAACTGCACAGCTTCTTCGCCATTTTTGGCTTCATCGAGAATCTGCAATTCTGGCCAGACTTGTTCCAGGCGTGACCTTAACTGGTCGCGCATCAGTCTTTCATCATCGGCGATTATGGCGGTTGGCATATCGGTTGGCATAGTTCGTCAATTCCGTTTAGTTGGCTAACTCATAAGGGATTTCTATAGTAACGCAAACGCCTGTAGGTTGATTAGGTGTAATGATCATTTGCCCTTTTTCTTTGTAAATAAGTTTCAGACGCTCACGAATATTTTGCAAACCTAAGCCAGTGCCGTTACTCGGCATTGCACCAAAGCCCAATCCGTTATCTGATACCGATACCCGCAATTTGTTGTGTGCTACTTCTGCATGGAAGCGAATCGTGCCACCTTCGGCTTTTACCTCTAATCCATGCTTAATCGCATTCTCAACCAGCGACTGCAACATCATCGGCGGGAAAGAGGCACTGCGCAATCCTTCTGGCATGATGAAGTCAACCTCTAATCGTTCTTCCATTCGCATTTTTAATAGATCCAGATAAGACCTGACCATATCCGCCTCGCGTCCCAAATTGGTTGTTGCGGCGTTTTCGCGCATTTGTGGCAAGACGGCGCGCAGGTAAGAGATCAAGCTGCGTTGCATCGCTGCTGCGCGAGGCGGGTCGGTTTCAATCAAATATTCTACCGATGCCAGCGTGTTAAATAAGAAGTGCGGTTCGACTTGCGCTTGCATCATTTGCATCTGTGCCTCGCTGACCTGACGCAGCAATGATTCACGCTCAGCAGAGGCATTGGCTTGTTTGGCCTTTTCTTCCGCTCGGACTTTCCCACCCATTAACGCTTTCATACCGAGCAGGCCGAAAATCAATAACATCACAAAGTTGATAAACCATTTGGATGATTTTTTCTGGTAACTCTTTACCTCTTCATCAGCAGCGTCGGCAACGGCATCTTCAATATCATTGCTGATTTCCTGTGCAACCTCTGGAGGGAGCTTGATATGGATATCATCTTGCCCATTTTTACTGATGACTGGTGTTACAGGTGCAGCAGGCGCAACGGCTGAGGCAGCAGAGGCGGCACTTTCTGCTGGTGCGACCGGCGCAGCAGGTTCTGTTGGTGTGCTGCTATTGCCGTTTAAAACGCGAATGCCATTCTCATCGATCTCAATTTGTTTGCCGTCACCATCGGTTTTGTTTTTGCGGATATGGATACCAGTTCCATCAATCTCAATATTGGTATCGCCGTCGCTAATTGCTTTGGATTTACTCGCTTTTTTCGCTGCTTTTTTCTTCGTGACGACAACACTCTCTTCAGAACTAAAAAGATTATCTTGAAGGATCGCACCCGCGATCATTGTGACGATGGCGAATAAGAAAAACTTCCACCAGGATAATTGCGTTACCCAAGCGGCAGTTTTGTCAAAAGCCTTGCTGAGCCAGCGTAAAAAACTAGTAGCAAGCTCTTTACTTGTTTGAAGTGTGTTCGGGTTCATGATGAATTTCTCTCTAAGTTATCTTATTTCTACTAACTGATATTGGCTGATTAGCTTGGTAGCAAAGATAATGTTTTATATGGCATGTTGTGACTTTAGAGAAATGCTGGAGCGATCGCTACAGGCTTGCGACAGTCTGCAAATAAACTGGGACAGAATCAGTAAAAGCGAGCTTAGTGTGCAGGAGCAATAGTATGTTTTTCAAGATATAGCGAAAAAATGATGTCTTACCTGCTATGAAGATTGTTGATGAAGCTCATTGCTGTTCGTGATCATAAGAGTGATTTAAGTTTTTATTTAGATAATAAAAGTAATGAGCAGCATTTTAAAATGATCATGATGGTCGGTAAAAATCAATGAGGTAATTGAATAAGTAATTAAATAAGTAATTAAATAAGTAATTAAATAAGTAATTAAATAAGTAATTAAATAAGAAAGTGGCGCATATCAGTGATCTGTCTGATCACCTGACTGCACCACTATTGAAATAATTTGATATCAGCAGACCTAGTAAACGGAACTAAGTATTTTTTACTAATTGAGGTTCTTGCAAAACGAAACACCGGAGAGTAATTTTATTGCGAGAAGCGCAAAATAGATGAGAAAGGAGCGGCCATTTCTGGCAAGATGAAAG
>NZ_JBEONQ010000035.1:0-51439 GCF_040544445.1 Undibacterium sp. GrIS 1.8
AACGAACCGAACATGACGGCTGGGAGACCTCCCGTATTTATAAACTGACGCAGCTTGAACACCGCAAGCATGTAGCGAAGAACCGCAAAGGCGAGGTGATAGTCGATGAGGATGGTCAAGAGATAATGAGTAGCGGCGGTCGACATTTGACATGGGTCATCAGTAAAGAATCCTTTAATGAAGCCAAAGCGATGGCAACCGAATTGATTGGGCGCTTTCTGAGCAGCTATAAAAAGCTCACACCACAGGCAGCAGCAACCATCGTTAGATGGTTGGAGTACCAGCAGAAACGGCCAGGATTTTATGGGGTTAACCAACAACGATATCAACTTAAATGCATGATTTGGTCTGCATTAAAGGCTGCTGAAAACAGGAAGGATGTCGATGATATATCGGTACAAATACTGTTTGATAGTATTTACGCGGCGCTCAAAGTGTCGCCGCCAAATAATCCTGGGCGGTCTTTGGCTTGGTCTGAGGAGACGATTCAGCAGTGGCTAACGCTAAAGGACGTTTGATTTTATTTTTAAAGAGCACAGGAAAAATCTTCATCAAAACAAGGGATTCGCTTTTATGTCATCAGGCTATTACGCAGTCGCAGGTTATTTTTACAGGTGGACACGAGGTGCTTTAACAATAGACATTTGTGTAATGTGCGATATTGATGTTGACGCACCCCCGATGGGGGGCGTCAACAAATACTCGCGTTAAAAGTTACAATGAACTGGAAAGCTTAGACGTTAGCCTCGAATTTTGAAGGAGTGTAATGTGGCAGTAGATCAAATATGTCCTTTGCCGACAAACGAAATGCAACGAATTAATGCACTGCGCTCATATCAAATATTGGATACAGAACCCTCACTAGAATTTGAAGCAATTACTCGAATTACGTCCCACACTTTTGATACACCGGTTGCAGTCGTAGCTCTAATGGACACTGATCGACTTTGGTTTAAATCAAAGCTTGGGTTAAACGTGCAGCAGCTCGATAGGAAAGTTGCTTTCTGTGCACATACCATCATGTCTCCCAGGGAACCTTTAATCGTGAATGATTTGTTTAACGATCAAAGGTTTATTTCAAATCCACTTGTAGCAGCTGCCCCTCACCTACGCTTCTATGCCGGTGTACCCCTGGTAGATTGGAATGACCATGTGCTAGGCACGGTTGCTGTTATTGACTCTAAACCGCGTATATTCTCGACATCTCAACGAGATGCCTTGTGTGATTTTGGAGTCATTGTGATGAACGCCCTACAAAGCCATAAGCGCGCAGTCGAATTAAAACAATTAGCTCTGACTGACTATCTAACGGGGATTCCTAACCGGGCTCAATTCGATATTACTAATTCGGCTGAAATGGCATATGCAGTGAGGTCGGGTGTCCCCTACAGCTTAGTATGCATGGATCTGGATGGTTTCAAACAAATAAATGATCAATTTGGACATCCCGCAGGCGACCAAGTGTTATTTGAGGTTGCAAGGAGACTTTCCCAACAAATGCGCCAAGGAGATTTACTGGCACGTCTAGGAGGAGATGAGTTTGCAGTAGTCGCACGATGCTGTGACCATAATGATGCGAATTCAATGGTGCGACGTCTCATTGACTCAATTCGACCGGAGATCCAGTTAGCTAATGGCGCAAAAGTAAGGGTAGGAATGTCGGTAGGAACGGCAACCTCATCACCAACTTGCACAGAAGCGTCTGAGTTATTTGATCAAGCCGACAAAGCGCTCTATTTAAGCAAGCTCAGATAACGTTCATATACTCAATACAGTCTCCAGTTTTGGTAATGAGCCCGCAGTCAGGAGAGCCTTCAAATTTCATTTCACTGCGACCGGAATATTAATGATTAGTCCGGTTATTTATGGAAACATAGAATAGTTAAACCTCCTTGAAATTATCGCTGGTCTAACTGATAGTTTTGATGTAATTTATGATAACGAGTGGTCTAAAATCTATGGTGTGCAATCTAAACTTAAAAAAATCACTTGTGATAACATGCTTTCTGGCAAGTTTTTCTTAGATCGTAATTTTTAATTCGTCTGAATAACTTCAATTTTATTCGTTCTACAAAGGATAGTAAATGTCACTTACCCAACTAATTTATATTAGCCAAGCCACAAGAAAGATGTCGTCAGAAGATTTAATAGGCATTCAAAAAATTGCTAAGATTAATAATGAAATCATTGATGTCACTGGAAGTCTATTTTATAACGGTGGCTGGTTCTTGCAGGTTCTTGAAGGGCCAAAAGATACCTTAAAGATGTTATACGACAAAATTGAAAAAGATCCACGTCATAAAAATTCCCGCATCATCCACAATGAACCAGCAAAGTTTCGAACCTTCACGCGCTGGAGCATGAATATGACCAATCTAGATGACCGCCAGGCAGATAAATATGACGAACTTGTTGAAGTCATCGAGGCCGCAAAGACTGACCGAAAGATTGGAGTAGCATCACCTGCTGTAGCTTTACTGAAAATTTTTAAAAGCTAGAAAAACGTAATTTAGCTTTATGGTTAATCAACTGAGGTCTGCTAATGATTCCGATTCAAATTGATACCTCATATCGAGGCGATATTGATAGCTTGCCTCACGATGTTGCTTCGACTAATAAATGTGTTGCTTGCCGAAACGATGAGCCGTTCGAGTTTGAGTTCGAATATGCTTACCAACCTATAGTTAATTTATCTACCCGCAGCGTATATGCACATGAAGCCTTGGTCCGCGGCCCAAACGGGGAATCTGCGGCAAGTATCTTAGCGAAAATTAATGATGGAAATCGTTATCGATTTGATCAACTTTGCCGATCAAAAGCGGTCGAAGGCGCGGCACGGTTAAACATGCAGGAATTGTTATCTATTAATTTCTTACCAAATGCAGTTTATCGTCCTGAAGTATGCATTCGAACTACATTTGAAGCAGCAAAGAAATTTAATTTTCCTATTGAGAAAATAATTTTCGAAGTAACGGAGGGTGAACGAGTAGAGGACCGCCCACATTTGGTCAATATTTTCAAGGAATATAGGCGATTTGGTTTTCATACAGCGATTGACGATTTTGGTGCAGGGTATGCCGGACTAAATTTATTGTCAGAGTATCAACCAGATATCATCAAAATTGATATGGATTTGGTGCGCGACATCGATCATTTTTTACCCAGGCAGGCGATCGTCTGTGGCATTGTACATATTTGCAAGGCATTAAACATCAAGGTGCTTGCTGAAGGCATAGAAACACGTGCAGAGAGAGATTTTCTGAAAAAATCGGGTATCGACTTAATGCAAGGATACTGGTTCTCTAAACCCGTATTTAAAGGGTTGGGAGTTATTCCGGATGCAGCCTGGGAATAAAAATAGTATCGTAGATTATTACTAAAGATTTTTTGTCTTTCATATCGCGGCTGAATGAGACCAACCTTTTGAAAAAACAATTTAGTTGCGTTGCTTTGCTTTAATCAATTTCGGAACGATTTGTCGTTTTGATGCGATCATTTTACTAATCTAAATTTGCCACGTTACTATTATCGAGTTTGAATGATTTACCTTTCAACTAAATAAACAGTAGTCTTAGCTTAGAACAAGCTAGTTTGCTCATCATATCTAATCGGTACATTTATTTATAAAAATATGTCAGTATGAATTGAACCGAAGAAATTAGAGACTAACTTTTTCAAGGCAACTCAGAAGTTATTGTTTTATTCAGCCAGCGGTGAGTGATCAGTAAAAACTTCGAGACTTTTGAACTGCAGCGGAAGATATTGCGCGAGTTTTTACTTCCGAAATTAGAAACAAATCTACAACACTATTCATTTTTTCTGCTTGCTCCTGCATGCTTTCGGCAGCTGTTGCTGACTCTCTTACAAGTACAGAGTTTCTCTGAGTTGTTTCCTCCAAAACATTAACGGACTGACTCACTTGTTCAATCCCAATCCTTTGTTCCTCGCTCGATTTTGCGATGGCATGCATTATGTTAGTAACCTGTTGCACACTCATGAGCATGTCTTTCATTGTCTTACCCGCAATATCAACCAAGTCACTCCCTGCATCAACTTTTTCAACAGAATCAATAATTAGCAGCTTAATTTCCTTAGCTGCACTCGCACTGAGCTGCGCAAGATTGCGTACCTCACTGGCAACAACAGCAAAACCGCGCCCCTGTTCGCCAGCTCGCGCAGCTTCAACGGCTGCGTTCAATGCAAGGATGTTTGTTTGAAAAGCGATTCCATCAATCACTCCAATGATCTCCACTATTTTTTTCGAACTACCTTTGATCGATCCCATCGTTTCAACGACTTGGCTTACAACAACGTTCCCATCGCTAGCAATATTCGATGCTGAAGTAGCAAGTTGGTTAGCATGCTTGGAATTATCCGCGTTATGTTTTACTAGGCTTCTCAATCCGCTCATCAAACCAGCTGCCTCTTGCAGCGCATTTACTTGCACGTCAGTTCGACTTAGCAAATCAGAATTGCCAGAAGAAATTTTTGTCGATGCGGTAATAATTGATCCTACGCCTTGTTTAACCGAGTGCACTGCGGAGTTAAGTGTTTCTATCATGTGTTGCAGGGCGAATCCAGATGCGCTTGTCGGACTAATGCCTTGGTTTTGTAGGTTAATATAGCCTTCCGTGCTAGTTAAGGCGCTCGTATAGTTCATCAGGTCAGCTTCCTGAATACGATCATTATGCATACTGATTGAAATATAGGAAAGTACTGAGGCTTCGACAATCACATACGCGGCGTGAGTAAATAGAATCGCCAAACTCGGTTTGGCAAAACACATTACACCTGTGCCAATTTCTTGCAAATAATCAAAACTAAAGTGATGGACTGCTACTACTGTTGCCGCCATCAAAATGACACGCCAATCTGCATATATTAGCAAAAATGCTAAAAATGCAAAAATGTTAAAATGAATTTCCGTCATGCCCATTGCTTGATGTATGTGGAGAGCACAATAAATCATGGTTGCTGCACCATTGAAAAGACGCGTCACTACACTACCTGGTTTTTTGTAGACTAGTATCGCTGAAATTGAAAGTAACGGAACTCCAACCAAAAACGACAACAGCCAAGTGCCGTACCAGTTGGCAAGTGAAAAGGAAAAACTTGCATGCCAGCAAGTACGTAAAATATGACTTTGTCAGATCGTGCGTTTATTGCTAGAAGATGATCCGAAAATATTTTCATCGCGAGAAACTCTAATATTAAAAAATTGAGCCTTGAAGGTACTTGATTTTTTTGGATAAAGGTAAAAAGTTTGTGGGTCGATCATGATTATTTAAACAGATTTTCCATTTTAATAATGCTAAAGATTACATTAATTAATTTGCCAATAGCGTATGGGTAGTTATCAATAAGAACGCTATTTGATCGCGTATTTAGCTTACAGATATGAAAACTCATTTCAGACATATCAAGTCTTTTTATGATTAATTAGTTGACCTTATTAAAGTCCCCCGCAAGTCTTTGAACAAGCAAAAAATGAGCGATTCAGTGCAGAAAAATCATAGCTCTCAAAATCAACAGAAGTATAATAAATTCAGCGTTTAGCCTAAAACCCCACTCTCATTGGAGGCGCAAATGAAAAATAGGGAAGGGCAACAGAGCCGGTTAGAACGAATAATTAAAACACAGGCGTTGATCGCTCAGGCTGATTTACACCTTGATGTATTTATGCAACTTGTAGTGGGCACGGTGCAGGAGCTAACCCAAGCTAAAGGGGCCGCCATTGAATTAGTAGATGGTGAATATATGTTTTATCGTTCAGCGAGCGGAGCAATAGCACAATACGTTGGACTGCGCCTTCTGCGTGCAAACAGTTTATCTGGCTTATGCGTGAGTTCCACTCAGGTACTCAATTGTAGCGATGCTGAATCTGATCCCAGGGTGGATATTAATGCCTGTCGCAAGATTGGCGTTCGTTCTATGATTTGTACGCCACTTTTTGAAAATGGAGTACCAGTAGGTGTCCTTAAGGTAATGTCAGCAATACCATCAGCATTCAATGACGAAGATATTCAAACCTTGAGTCTTATGTCTGGCGCGCTAGGCGCTGCGCTGGGTAAACAAGTAGCCTTTGATGCGATGGTTCAGATGCAGGCGAAGCTAAGCGCAAGTGAACAGCGTATGCGTACAATTCTTGAGCATGCGAATGATGCCGTCATTTCAACAGACCGCGATGGAATTCTCACACAATGGAATAGAGCAGCGGAATGTTTGTTTGGCTGGACAGGTGATGAAGCAATAGGGCGTAATTTAGTCGATCTCATCATCCCCCCCAGATAAACGAAATAGCTTCAACGAAATTCTCCAAAATTTTTACATCAACGCTCAGGATACTTCCAAAATACGTCGGGAATTGTTGGTAGTAGACCGACAAGGTAAAAAACTTCATGTAGAAGTCAGTTTAAATGTAAACGATATCGGCGGACGGCTCGAATTTACCGCCTTCTTGCACGATATTTCTCAACGCAAGATCTTGGAAGGTACCTTGCGCGAAATGGCGCTTTCGGATGGATTAACAGGCCTCCCCAACCGGCGACATTTCATGGATACTTTAGAGCAAGCACTTGCCCGGCATCGTCGCCAACAACATGGCCTGGCTTTATTGTTCATGGATCTGAATGGTTTTAAGCAGATTAACGACAATCACGGTCATGAAGTAGGGGATAAGGTACTTAAAGAGTTTGCCAATAGGGTATGTAGCTGCCTACGTGAAACTGATACGGTAGCTCGACTTGGAGGTGACGAATTTGTAGTTCTAGCAGAAGGCATTCAAGTCTTAGAGCAAGCGGAATTATTGGCTCAAAAAATTGTAATAACTTTAGACCTGCCTTTACCTGGTAGCGCAATTTTGATCGATACAAGTATCGGTATCAGTTTATACAAGTCGCAAAGCGACGCAGCACAATTTATAAAAGGGGCAGATTTAGCAATGTACTACGCAAAAAAAAATAGATCGAAGGATAGCAGGAGCGTCACCTTTGTGGAACAAAATATAGTTACGACAGTCGTGAATTGATCGAAGTAACCTAGTTTATAGTTGATGAGTGCGCTATCTATAGTAATTAAAGATATCATTAAAGCAGTTTATTGAGCGATACCATTATTTTCTCTTTAGAAGGCCTGATCAAATGCGTGTTCGTGTGGGGTAGGAACTTCATATTCATCTTTCATATATTCCCTCTAAAGTTGTGAATAATCATGCCACCTGAAAATCGCAGTCCTGCAAAATTTCAGCGTTTCTTAAGTAAGCTTTAGCGAGCCGGCTAATTGCTTAAAATAATATAGGCATCTGACGACTAACATTACTCGTTTAGATCGTGAAGGTTACAAAGTCCTAACCATAGGTTCATGAGACGCCTCCCGAAACGATTTCCGTCTGCGGTGCAACCGGTCAGGACTTTAAATTCATGAGAGTGAAACGCGTCAGTACTAACCCAACAAGGTTCGGTTGCAATGAAATAAAAATAAGGTTCAAGGCATGCTTCTTCAAGACATAAAAGGCTAGTTCAACATTGCAGTTGCGTAACCAACAATGAAATAACTCTCTTGACTGGCTGCTGAGCTTGAAATCAATTGAACCTCATTCCTACGAAAATCTTAATATTTTGTATTTCTTTGCATCTAATAATTTTGATAGATTTAAATTTCAAAGTGCCTAGTCTGCCAAGTTTATTTGATTGTGCTAAAGCGAAGTGATGTAATGTAAAAGAAACCTCAGGATTTCGAGTGACGTCAATTTCGAAGTCATGCGATTACTACCAAATTAGGGGAAATCTATTTGGAGAAGTTGTTTATGAACCTTTTTAAAATCACAACTAGCCAACTAAACTCATGGCAATTGAATATATGTAAATTTACTGTGCCTTTTCTTTTCAGCGCACTGGCTACACCAGTTTATTGTGTTGAATTAACCATCTATACCGAAAATTGGCCACCAATCAGTTTTAAAAACGGCGATAAAGTAGATGGTATGGCAGTTGAAGTAGTGGATGCATTACAAAAGAAAATTGGAACAAATTCAGCGATACAACTTGTGCCTTGGGCGAGGGGATACAAGGCGGTGCTAGAAGACCCCAACGTCTTGCTTTTTACAGTCGGACGCTCTGCTGAAAGAGAAAAACTAATGACCTTGCTTGGTCCAGTGGCAGTATCCAAAACGGTGCTGTACACAAGAAAAGGGAATGCAAAAAGGTTATTGTCCCTAGGAGACAAAATCTACGACGCTCCTGTAGGTGCATATAGAGACAGCATATTTGCAGATGCAGCGGTAAAAAAAGGCTTTCACACTTTGGATTTAGCTGCGGCGCCCCAGATCACTGCGAAAATGCTCATGATGAATCGCTTTGATTTGTGGTCAGAAGGCAGTGTTGTCGTGCCATCAGTGTTAAAGGAAATAGGCTACTCTGGCGATGATGTAGAACCGGTGATGATTCTGGATAGTCTGGAACTTTTTCTAGCGTTCTCGGCAAAGACCCCACTTGCCACTATTAAGTTGTGGGAGGGCGCAATGCGTCAAATTAAAAAGGATGGAACATTTCAAAAAATTTACCAAAAATGGCTGCCTAATGAACAGGCTTCGATGGATGTCTATCGTATTGGCTTACATGCATCTTGAGTACTTGCCAACACAAGTAGGTTTTTACAACGCTGTCGATTGCCGGATAGCTGCTACTAACTCATCCGGAGTAGGGTTGTAATAGCGCATCACCATTTGCAAGGTTTTCCAGCCAAAGATTTTTGCAAGTGTTGCTGCGGGTAAAATTTTCGCCCATCTGGACGCCGCTTCATCGCGTAGGTCGTGAAAACGTAAATTGGTTATGCCAGCATGTCGGCAAAGTCGACTAAATGCCGCAGTAACGCCATCCGTTGCCTGGAATCCCGTCAATCGACCATGTGGATGTTGTTGGGCACTACGCAGAGCAGATTCTGCAGTGACTGACAAAGGCACATCCCGAGCAGTCCCGTTCTTTGTCATATCCAAATGAATAAAATGATGAGCTAGATCGATTTGATCCCAAGTTAAGGACACCATTTCTCCGCAACGCATACCGGTTTCGATAGCAAGTAAGATTAATAAATTTAGGTCAGATGATTCCCTCTTACGAGCAGTATCAAACAGGCGCTTCTCCTCATCGCCAACCAGACGCCGCGAGCGCCCTCTGGGGAGTTTTGGTTTGCGAATATCGGTGATGGTATTGGCGACCGAAATAGACCAGTCACGGCGGGCTGTATTGAGTACAGCAGAGAATACGGAGAGTTCTAGTTGTACTGTCTTTGGGCTAACTTCTTTCAGTCGTTGGTCACGGTAAGTGGAAAAGTCGACATTTTGTAGGCTGGCGAGTGAACGTAAAGCCAGAGGGTGTCGCATCAACTGCAAAAGACGGTAATTTTCTTTGACGTGACCGCGCTTAGCGGGCGTTACTTCCAAGCGATAACGTTCTAATGCATCGCCGAGTGTCGTACTTTCTGCGGTTGAACGGTCGCTAAACTCACCACGTCGCATTTTTGCCTCGACGTCTCTGGCCCAGTCGTTGGCTGCTTTGGTGGTTTCTAAAGTGCGTGTTTGGGTTGGATAGCCTTTGCACCGGACAATGGCTTGATATTGATACGGACCGCGTTTATTGATTGTTGCCATACTTCTGCTCCAATTGAGGTTGAGGAACAGGGTATAGACACCGGCATTTCAAACGGAAGTGCAGCAAAATTGCAGCAATAAATCGTTTTAAATGCAAAAAGGCTTACAGCAATTCTGTAAGCCTTTGATTTTATTGGTTGCGGGGGCAGGATTTGAACCTACGACCTTCGGGTTATGAGCCCGACGAGCTGCCAGACTGCTCCACCCCGCGTCTGAAGGAACGAATTGTACAGGTCGATTACGAACTTCACAATCTATTACTGAAAATAATGTTTTACCGTATTATTTACTACATTCATATCGGCACTACTATTTTTTTGCGGAAACTTTTCTGTCGTTTAATGTTGAAAAAAATAGGTGGAGCCGCACGCAAACTGAAGGCTAATTTTGATCTATGTATGTTTCACTCAAGATAATGTCTTATCGCAATAAAACCTACATAAAATGCATGCATAATAGAGCGCTTTGATGCTTTTGCACATTTAAAGAATTTCCATGTATTTATACGCGCTTGATGATGAAGTAAATCGGCTTGAGACCGAGTTGGCTGCATTGGCTGGCGCAGCAAGAGTTAACACCTTAGTCAACGTTGCCTGGCACTTAAGGCAGCGCGATAGCCAGCGGGCATTAAGTTTGGTGGACGAGGCTGACGGTTTGTTGCGCAACAGCCCTTTGATGCCAGACCAGCGTCGCGGCGTGCGCGCCAGATTGGCATTAATCCGCGCTGAGGTGGCTGCGCTGTTCCGCGAATTTGATAACGCTGAAGAGTTTTTGCAAAGTGCCAGAACGGGTTTTATTGCTGCCAGAGATCCGGTCGGCGAGGGCGACGCCGCCTTAACAGAATCAGTGATCGCGCTGGAACAAGGTCAATTGGAGCGCGCCATTGCCGCTGCTCAAAATGGCAGCAGTAATTTTGGGCGAGTTGGCGATCACATGCGCCAAACCCTGGCTCGTGGCTGGGCGATTTATTTAACGGCATTTACCGATAGCTTGGCTGCAAGTGAGCTGTTGGCTGAACTGATTACTCTCAATCCTGAGCCACGACACCCCGCTGTTGCCGCGTTGATTTCAGCAACACAAGGAGAAATTTTATTCTCTCCTGAACTGACTCGATCTGCTGTGATGTACCACGACGCCAGTAAATCTGCTGAACAGGCAGGGCTTTTACGGTTGGCGATTGTCGCCGCATCAAACGCGGGCGTTTGCTTGCAAAAACTTGGTGACTTTGAAGAGGCCGCAGCTTGCTATGACTGGGCGGTATCTTGCTCGCGCAAGACTGGATGGCCTGCATTAATTGGTTACAGTATGATGCGCCTGGGCGAATTATTACGGCATTTGGGGCAGTTAGAACAAAGCCAGATTGTGCTGCAAGAAGCCTTAGAGCGCATGAGTGATAACAAGATCGGTATTCACAAAGCAATTGCGCAGGCAGAGCTTGCTAATACCTTGTTGTTGCGTGGAGATGCGATTCAGGCGGCACGTTATTTTGAATCCGCAATTGTGTTGTACCGTGAAGCAGGTTCGCGTAATAATTTGGCTGAGCATTTGATTTGTTACGCCCGCGCCTTATCAACAGCAGGTCAGCCAGATGCCGCGCTAAAAGCGATTGAGGAGGCAAGACAGTTAATCGACGAGCTATCTTTCGATGCGCTGGGTGTTGATATTAACGAGGCAATGGCCGAAATTTATGGTCGTCATACTTCGTTCTCACCTGCGGATATGACGGCACCGAATATCGTCTTGCATTATCTTGAGCGAGCTTTGAACTTTGGTAACACGGTACCTGGTTGGCTGGCACCTTCTAAATTGTTATTGTCTTTAGGTGAAGCTTGGTCCAACGCGGGCGATGGCCAACGCGCGTTTGCGTATGCCAAACAAGCGATTGCTGCTGACCAGCGCGAGCGTACCAAACAAGCGGCAAATTGGGCAACATTGATGCAAGTGCGTCATGAGACTGAACGTGCCCGAGCTGATGCATTGCATCATCAGCAGCTAGCTGCGACCCTGATAGAAACCTCGCAAACTCTCGATTTACTGAGCAAGATCGGTCAAGAAATCACCGCTGACTTAAACCTCGAAAATGTTTGTCACGGGCTGCATCGCCACCTGAGTGCTTTATTAGATGCATCTGATTTATCCATCTGGTTGTTAGACGCAGATGGCATTAGTCTGAACTTGTATCACCGGGTAGAAAATGGCGAAGTTATTTCTTTGCAACTGACGACACCAGATAGAAGCACCCGCAATGCTGCGCGTTGTATCACTGAGGGCCAAGAATTGTTGATGGAGATGGGATTTTCTAATTCGTCTTCTGATGTATCCAATGCTGATCGCATGCGCATCGCTTTGTATGGCCCTTTGATTGTCGGCGATCATATCTTGGGTGTGATCGCGATACAGTCGCCCAACCAAGCCGCTTACGGGGAGCGGCAACGACTCATATTTCGTAGCTTATGTGCATACGGTGCTATCGCTTTAGATAACGCTCATACGCACCACAATTTACAAAAAACTCAAAAACAGCTAGAACAAGCTTTGCTTGAATTAGAAGATGCGAGTTTGACTGATCCTTTAACCGGACTCAAAAACCGACGTTTTCTGACTCAAAATATTGAGGCTGATGTCGCTTTAAGTATTCGTAGCTATCAGGCGCCATCTACCACGGATGACCCAATTCCAAAAGATACAGATTTGCTAATGTTCCTAGTTGATCTAGACCATTTTAAGCAAGTCAATGATAAATATGGTCATGCTGCCGGTGATGCGATCTTGGTGCAGATACGGCAACGCTTGCAGCAAGTATTCCGCGATTCTGATTACCTGATACGGTGGGGCGGTGAAGAATTTTTGATCGTGGCACGTGGCACTTCAAGAGACAGAGCTGAAGAACTGGCAGAGAGAGTGAGAACTATTGTGGCTGATGTGCCCTTCCAACTTGAGGGCGACCTATTTATCCGTCAGACTTGCTCGATTGGTTTTGCTTGTTTCCCGTTCGTGACAGCTTATCCACGTGCGATTGACTGGCAAGACGTAATTGATATTGCTGATATCGCCTTATATTCAGTGAAGCATTCTGGCAGAAATGGTTGGGTTGGCTTGTTGGCGGAAGAACACGCATGGCCAGAATTATTGCTTTGTACCTTGAAGGCCGACGCGCAAGCCGCCATACTCAATAACGAATTGCGCATGACTACAAATAAAGTGACGGAGGCTGTAGTCCATGCTTTGCGTGCCAAGCAGCCCGGCGAGTAAAATAAATACATCATCACAGGTACGTTCGGATATCGACTAAGCGACTGCCTGAGTTCATTCCTATTTAGAAAGATATGCGACACATGGAATATGCCGTAATTGATACACAAATTTCACCCGATGGCCGGATGGAAGTTTTATCCAAAGCCGAAGTACAAAAATTATTGGATACCAGCCATAGCGGTCTTTATCAATTGTTTCGCCGATGCTCACTCGCTGTATTAAATTGCGGTAGCAGTCTGGATGACGGTAAAGAATTGCTGGAGCGTTATAAGAACTTTGATATTCGCATTGTCCAACGTGAACGTGGCATTAAGCTGGACGTCAAAGCGGCACCTGCCAGCGCCTTTGTTGATGGTGTAATGATCAAGGGAATACAAGAGCATTTGTTTGCTGTGCTGCGCGATATTTTGTTTGTTCAGTCCGAGATAGAAGACAATCCACAGTTCGATTTGACAGCCACAGAAGGTATTAGCAACGCGGTATTTCACATTCTGCGCAACGCTAATTTCTTACGACCACAAATCAATCCTAATATCGTCGTTTGTTGGGGCGGGCACTCCATCTCTAGTGATGAATATGACTACACCAAGCAGGTGGGTTATCAAATGGGTTTGCGAGCCTTAGATATTTGCACCGGTTGTGGTCCGGGCGCAATGAAGGGGCCGATGAAGGGTGCAACGATCGGCCATGCGAAACAACGTATTCACGGCGGACGTTATTTAGGGCTGACTGAGCCAGGTATTATCGCGGCAGAGGCACCAAATCCTATCGTCAATGATTTGATTATTTTGCCTGATATTGAAAAGCGCTTAGAAGCATTTGTCAGAGTAGGTCATGCTGTTGTCGTGTTCCCTGGCGGAGCAGGTACGGCGGAAGAGATTTTGTATTTGTTGGGTATTTTGCTTCACCCAGAAAATGCGGAAATGCCTTTTCCCTTGATTTTTACAGGACCAGAAAGCGCTAAGGATTATTTCAAACAAATTGATCAATTTATTGCTCATACTTTGGGTGCAGAGGCGCAGCAACGCTATCAAATTATTGTGAACGATCCCGTATTAGTCGCGCAGGAAGTGCAGGCCGGTATCAAGAAGGTAAGAGAATTCCGTAAAGCCAGAGGAGATGCGTATTATTTCAATTGGTTGTTAAAAATCGATACAGAATTCCAAAAGCCGTTTGATCCCACTCATGAGAATATGCGCAACCTCGCGTTGCACAAAAATCAGGAGCGCCATTTGTTGGCGGCCAATTTACGGCGCGCTTTTTCAGGCGTGGTCGCAGGCAATGTCAAAGACCAGGGGATACGTGCCATCGAGAAGCATGGCCATTTTGAAATCAGGGGCGATGTCACTCTGATGGAGTCCATGGATGCCTTGCTTAACTCATTTGTTGCACAAAGTCGCATGAAACTACCAGGCAAAGCATATATACCGTGTTATCGCGTTATAAAATAAGTTTTAGTAGCATAATTAGATGTAATGACGAGTCGCCCGATTTGCTCATACATACAACATGATCGACTCCCTAACCCTTGAGGATTACTGACATGAGTAGCAGCGTACAACAGGAAGTTGATGAGCGTACTAACCTGACTGGTTCTAATAAATTTGAGCTGTTGTTATTCCGGCTAGGCGGAGATGCTAACGGCGATCGCTCGGAGCTGTTTGGTATTAATGTTTTTAAGGTGCGTGAGATTGTTGCCATGCCAGTGATTACTGCTGTCGCTGGTGCTATGCCACACAATCTTGGTGTAGTGAATTTGCGTGGACAGATTATTCCGGTAATTGACTTGCCATCGGTAGTTGGGTGCAAGCCTAAGACTGGTCTAAATATTATGTTGGTTACTGAATACGCCCGTTCAACCCAAGGTTTTGCGGTGGAATCGGTAGAAGAAATCGTACGTCTCGACTGGAGCCAGGTGTTATCCGCAGAATCTAGCGCCGGTGGCGGCATGGTCACCAGTATAGCCCGCCTTGATGGCGATGTAGAAGATACCCGTTTGGCACAAGTCTTGGATGTGGAGCAAATCCTACGTCAAATTTCACCCAAAGATGGTAAGGACGTAGACCCAGAAACAATAGGTGCCAAAATTGCACTACGCGCTGGCGCAGCGATTTTGGCAGCCGATGATTCTGCCGTTGCACGTGGCTTGATCGAGCAAGCTTTAAATGCCATGGGAACGCCATTCATTATGACCAAAACTGGCAAGGAAGCATGGGAGCGCTTGCAAGCTATTTCAGCTGCTGCGCAAGCAGAAGGCAAGACGGTACACGACAAAGTAGCGATGGTGCTGACGGATTTGGAAATGCCAGAGATGGACGGCTTCACCTTGACCCGCAATATAAAACAGGATGAGCGTTTTAAAGGGTTGCCAGTGGTGATTCATTCATCTTTGTCCGGTTCCACTAATGAGGATCATGTCAGAAGCGTTGGCGCAGATGCATATGTCGCAAAATTTGTAGCAGAAGAATTGGCTGCGACTATTCGTGAGGTGTTACGAGGTTAATCTTGATCGCTTAAGTTTGACTACGCTAGTAAGTTAAACTGAGCTAAGTTAATTTGATTTAAACGTAAGTTCACATGTAAATTACCAATTATAAAGGGCGCATTAAGCGCCCTTTATAATTAAATAGTCTAATTAAGTAATCGTTTGGGACAGTCACTTTAGGCCAAAATTAATTTTGATTTAACGATCTGCTGGTGCTTGTGCCGGTACTCGTTGCCAGCCAGCAGGGCAACTTTTAATTGATGGATAAAAGCCATCGGGGTTATGACAGTAGTACCAATCACCAGAACTTTGTTGCGGTGTCACAGGTGTTACGTAGTTATTAGGCGGATTATTACTATTTGACTGCTCAATATAGACTGTGGTTGGAGGAGCAACTACGACATCTGGATAATAGCGATAGGTATTTGGGTAATAATATGGTCCACCATAGTAATATGAACTGGCAAACACAGGGAATGGGTTTACATAAATCCCCAGACCAAAGCGTGGTCCATGATAAAACGGACGTGCTAGCGCTACACTGCTGCTAGTGATGGCAAGGATTACCAACAAAGAAACAAAAGGTTTAATTAACTTCATCACACACCTCACAAAAAATACAATGACGACATCTATACTTAGTTTAGGATGAAAATCATAATATTGCTTAACGAATTACAGCCTGTTACTGGTTCGTTACACACTTATCATCTTTATTTAAACTACGTTACATGGCAGGTTTTAAGCAAAATAGAGCTCAATACATTATTGATACAGCCGTGTGTATCTGACCGGATAAGTATGAAAAAGTTTAATCAATACAATACAAATAGCGTTTTAATTAAGATAGTAAAGCGGAGAGAAAAATGACTTACGAAGAATATTTAGATGAAGTAACCACGCTGTTGACTGAAATGTATGACCTCACAGACGAGGCGGCGATTAGGTATGTGATGCGCGCACAAGCGGCGAGTTTTTTTAGTTTGCATGACGATTACCCAGAAATGCGCAATCAACAGCGCGCGATTCATGATGCCAAACTAGTATTTGAGCAAAGAAACAAATCACGTCCAGAAATTTATCGAAAATAATTTCGATTTTCAGGCACTAAATGTTGCTCTAATGGTCAATATCAAGATTTTGATTTAGTTTTTACAGTTTAAAGAGAAAATCATCCTTTTTATGAAAGAGCGCTAGTGCTTTCTATTAAGGTTTTTTTCTTTCATTTTGTCCAATGCTGATTTAATTTACTTGAAAGCTGCCATGCCAAGTTTGAAGTCCTTGTTCGTTATTTTCCCCCTCTCTGTCTTTGCTTTTACAAATATTGCTAGTGCGGATAGTTTCAATACAAAAGAGTTGAACAAAGCCGACGCTGCTGAAGCAAGTAAGCCCAATACCCGTGAAAACTACACCAAGTATGAATATCGCATTCCCATGCGTGACGGCGTTAAGTTATTCACTGTGGTGTATGTTCCCAAAGATGCCAGCAAGACCTATCCATTTTTGATGGTACGCACGCCATACAGTGCAGGCGTTCATCAGCAGGATCAATTGCATTATGGGGTAGATTTTTATCCTACTTCTTTAGGTCCATCTAAAGAGTTTGATGCCAGCGGCTACATTTTCGTCAATCAAGATGTGCGTGGCCGTTATATGTCTGAGGGTAAATGGCAAGAGATGACGCCGCATCAAAAAACTGCGCGTTTAGCAGGTGAGGGTGTTGAGAGTCAGGATATGCATGACACCGTTGAATGGTTGCTGAAAAATGTATCTGGCAATAACGGCAAAGTCGGAATCTGGGGCATTTCTTATCCCGGATTTTATACATCTGCCAGTATCATCGACTCCCATCCGGCGATCAAAGCAGCATCTCCGCAAGCACCAGTGACTGATTTGTATATGGGCGATGACTCATATCACGGCGGCGCCTTCATGCTGGCGGCAAATTTTGGGTTTTATGCCAGCTTTACAGAGCAAGCTAACCCGACTAATCAACCTAAGCGTTGGGATGAATTTGATTACGGCACTGACGACGGTTATGACTATTTTCTGTCACACTTAACGTTAAAAAATATTACGGATCAGCTCACAGAAAAGCAGCGCGAGTTATTGATGCCCACAATTACTCACACTAGCTACGATGGTTTTTGGCAGTCCAGAAATATCGCAGCACACCTCAAAAACATACATGCTGCCGTGCTCACCGTTGGTGGTTGGTATGACGCAGAAGATCCACAAGGACCTTTGACCACTTACCGTAGCATTAAGAAAAATAATACTGGTATCTACAATGGCTTGGTCATGGGGCCATGGGCACATGGAGGTTGGGGCCGCTCAGAAGGAAAGTCACTGGGATATGCCAATTTTGATGCGAAGACGGGCGACTATTATCGTAAAAATATCGTCTTCCCATTTTTTGAACAGTATCTGAAAGGCGTTACTGGCAAAGCGATGCCTGAGGCGCAAATGTTTGAAACTGGTACGAATGTTTGGCGCAGCTATCCATCCTGGCCGCCGCAACAAGCGCAATCCCGCAGCTTGTATTTAGGTGCCAATGGCAGTTTAAGCTGGACCCAGCCATCCTCTTCTCTTGCTGATGGCAACGCATTTGATGAGTATGTCAGTGATCCTAAAAAACCTGTCCCGTTTGTTGGTTATACCGCGATTGGTGTGCCAAGAGAATATCCGACATCCGATCAGCGTTTTGCCTCCACCAGATCAGATGTGCTGGTGTATAAGAGCCAGCCGCTGGAGGAAGATATCACCATCGTCGGACCGATTTCTCCTAAACTATTCGTTTCTACCACGGGCACTGATGCTGACTGGGTTGTGAAGCTGATCGATGTGTATCCGAGTGATTATCCTTCTACCGTAGAAGAAAAATCTAGACCCAATGATGTGCCACCACCTTCTATGACGATGGCTGGATATCAGCAATTAGTGCGCGGTGAACCCTTGCGCGGCAAATTCCGTAATGGTTTTGAAAAGCCGCAACCGTTCGTTCCTGGTCAGATTGAAAGCGTGAATTATTCTATGCCAGACGTCAACCATACTTTCCGTCGTGGTCACCGCATTATGGTGCAGGTGCAAAGTTCTTGGTTTCCGCTGATTGATTTGAACCCACAAAAATTTATGCAGATTCCTGATGCAAAGCCTGAAGATTTTCAAAAAGCGACTCAGCGCGTGTACCATGCACCGGGACAGTATTCCGCCATCGCGGTTCAAGTTTTACCGACGGAAAAATAGCGTCGATAAGCTAATCAGTGTTCGATGCAATGGCAACAAATGGTACTAAATGGTAGTAAAAAAGTGCCAAAAGCGCTTCGTGATCTGAGTGATGTCATTGACGTCATTTGATTACTTGATTCCTGTCTGACTTAGTTAAGCTGAGTCAGGCTTTCATTTATTTTTATGAGACACGATCGATGAAAAAAACAATGACACTACGTCGTAGCGCATTAGCGATTTTGCTGTGCTTCTCTTCAACCGCAGCGGTTCATGCCCAATCCAATACTAATAATCTGGTATTAGAGGCACAGACGATGGACCTCAAAGCAGATCCATGTACGAATTTTTTTGAATATTCTAACGGTACCTGGCTCAAGAATAATATGATCCCGGCCGACCGCTCCCGTTTTTCTGCTTATGACGAAGTGACT
Source organism: Undibacterium sp. GrIS 1.8 (assembly GCF_040544445.1). Classification (NCBI taxonomy): domain Bacteria; kingdom Pseudomonadati; phylum Pseudomonadota; class Betaproteobacteria; order Burkholderiales; family Oxalobacteraceae; genus Undibacterium; species Undibacterium sp. GrIS 1.8. The sequence goes on from NZ_JBEONQ010000035.1 coordinate 19,046, forward strand.
GAGAGAAATCTGCTGGCCTTGAAAGCGATTGCAGAATCCGCATCCGCCAAATTGGCAGAACCAGGAACTACCGCCGTTGTTAATCTGGTTGGTGCTTATTACCATAGCGGTATTGACGAGGCTCGGATCGAGGCCGATGGCGCCAAGCCACTGGCAGCAGATTTGGCGCAGATTGATGCGATTACTGATCGTACACAGTTGCTAGCTGTCATCGCCAGACAACATCAAATTGGTGTCGGATCGTTATTTAATTTTTACGTTGATCAAGATGCTAAAAACACGACGCGCTATATTGCGCAAATCGTTCAAGGTGGACTGGGATTGCCGGATCGTGACTATTACCTTAAGACCGATGTAAAGACGGTAGATATTCGTAAAAAATATCAAGCATATGTCGCCACTATGTTCACGTTGTTAGGTGATGCACCAGAAGTGGCAAAACAAAATGCAGCCGCAGTCATCGCATTCGAGACGCGCCTGGCAAAAGCCTCCTTAAGCAAAGTTGCACTGCGCGATCCACAAGCTTCTTACCACCTCATGGATATCAACGGCTTAAGCAAATTAAGCAAACTTGATGGCAATGCCAAGTGGGCAAACTATTTCAAAGACATAGGATTAGATCAGCCGGCACAATTTAATATCGGACAGCCAAAATTTATTGCGGAAGCCGGTTTGATGCTTAATACCTTACCGCTTCCTCAATGGAAAACCTATTTACGCTGGCAATTAGTCAACGCAAATGCCAAGGATTTATCTTCTGCATTTGTGAATACTAATTTTGATTTTTACGGAAAAACTTTAGCGGGAACAAAAGAATTACAACCGCGTTGGAAGCGGGTATTACATAACCTCGATACCAATATCGGCGAAGCATTAGGCGAGCTTTATGTTGCGCAATTTTTTGGTCCAGATGCAAAAGCAGGTGTACTGGAAATGGTCGACAACATCAAGCAAGCGATGCGCGACAGTTTGAGTAAATTAGACTGGATGTCTGCCAGTACCAAACAGCAAGCTTATCGTAAGCTCGATACCATCGTAGTCAAAATTGGTTACCCAGATAAATGGCGTGATTACAGCCAGCTAAAGATTGATCCAAACTCCTACGCTGGTAACAACATGCGTGCTGCCGAGTTTGAGTTCAAACGCAATCTTGCCAAGTTAGGTAAGCCAATTGATCGTAACGAGTGGGGCATGACGCCGCAAACCGTCAACGCTTACTACAATCCTACGATGAATGAAATGGTCTTCCCAGCGGGTATTTTGCAACCGCCGCTGTACCATATTAAGGCTGATCTGGCCGCTAATTATGGCAATACTGGTGCGACTATCGGGCATGAGTTGACACACGCATTTGATGATGAGGGCCGTCAGTTTGATGCCGATGGTAATCTGAAAAGCTGGTGGACCAAGGCCGATGAAAAAGCCTTCTTAAAACGAGTAGCGGGAATAGAAAAACAATTTGACGAATTCAATCCTATCGAAAAATTGCATATCAACGGTAAATTAACTGCGGGTGAGAATATTGCCGATTTAGGTGGCGATAAAATCGCTCTGCAAGCATTGCGCGCAGCGCTGAAGAAGACGCCACAGCCCGAAGTGATTGATGGTTTGACGCCAGAGCAGCGCTACTTTATCGCCAACGCACAAAGTTTCCGTGGCAAAACACGTGATGAAAATTTGCGTCTGCAATTAGCGACTGATCCCCATTCACCTGAAAAATATCGGGTGATTGGACCTATCGCCAATATGCCAGAATTTGCCGAAGCTTTTAGCTGTCCTGCCGATCGCTCGCCGTTGCGCCCAGCAGGGAGGCGCGTCACGATCTGGTAACTTGGAACGGTCGTAGTCAGAGTAAATAACTAATACAGATAGAAGGTGTAATCAGACCCCGGCTGGATCATCGGGACTGATTACACCTTTTCCATTTCTTCTGCATCTAACGCGATCACATGAGTTTGCAGCATGCCCGTCTCGTCATGCCATTCGCGCACAACACATGCCTGGCCGAAATCATCCAGATCAACAATTTTAAAAAAATTACCGATCATTGATTCAAATAAAATTCTTTCATCTTCGGGAAAGCTTTTGATAAATTGCTTGTCCAGACTCACAATACGCACGATATCTCCCACCGCAACTGGTTGATTTTTACAGTCGAGTAATTTTGGGGTAGTCATATTGGGAGTCCTGAAGTGTGGTGATAGATGGGAGACGCATTATCCCATAGCTTGATGCCGCGGTTAAGTGTGCTTGCTCGTCTTGGTGTCTTCAAATATAAAATTATTTGAAATCAGATGTCTAGATTCTATAAGGCTTATGGCGCGAAAATAGCCTGCAAACCTTATAAGTGTTGAATGGTTTCCAACTCAATTGAGTTAAAAAAAGGGTAGTGCACCTGATGATATCACTACCCCAATGCTGTTAGTTACTACCTAAGCAGTCGCTCATTACTTACCTAATTGCGTCGGCATTGCGGGAGCCTGCTGGCGTTGTACTGGCTGATAGGTCTGCATTTTTTGCATGACATTCTGGATCGCTGCGTCGAGTTGTGTGTCGTGTCCGAGGTTGACTTCTGTCGGATCTAACTCGACATCAATGTCTGGTACGACGCCTTCATTCTCAACACGCCATTCGCCGTCTGGGGTAAAGAACCGGAAGAACGGTACTAGCAGATTGCCGCCATCGATTAGATCGGGATTGGTGGAGATGCCGATCAATCCACCCCAGGTGCGTTTGCCGATTAACGCACCCAAACCCAGACGTTTAAACGCATATGGTAAGAAGTCGCCGCCTGATCCTGCATCCTGATCAATCAGCATGGCTTTAGGGCCATAGATCGCTGCTCCTGGCGTATCAAACAGCAGGCCATCTCGGTCCTTCCAACTTGCCAGATATTTTCTGCTCAGGATGTCTGTGATGTAGTTAGCCGCTTGTCCACCGCTATTGCGGCGCTCGTCTACGATCAAGGCAGGTTTATCTGCTTGCGCATAAAACATGCGGTTGAAGTATCGATAGCCAGTTTCACCAGTATCTGGCAGATAAACGTAAGCGACTTTGCCGTTGGTTTTTTTCTGCACATACTCACGGTTTTTTTCTATCCATTGCCATTGGCGTAATGCAGATTCATTTCCGATAGGCTGCACGATAATCTGATGGGTTTGCTTGCTGGCCAGGTCACTGGTAAGCGTTAATGTCACTTGCTTACCTACCGTGTTTTCTAACAGTGAATAGATATTTTTGCTGGCATCCAGAGGTTTGCCATTAATCGCAAGCAAGTAATCACCAGGTTTGATTTGCAGGCCGGGGATTGCTAATGGTGCTTTTAAAAATGGATTCCAACGGTCGCCCGGCAGAATGTTTTTAACACGATAATGTCCTTGGTCGATGCTAAAGTCGGCACCGAGTAAACCTACAGCGACTGGTTTTTCTTCTTGCACGTCTCCACCACCGATGCGGTTATGACCGACCTGTAATTCACCGATCATTTCTACCAGCAAGTCGTTTAAATCCTCACGTCGTTGCACATGTTTAAGCAATGGTTGGTAGCGTTTATAAATACCGTCCCAGTCCAGTCCGTGCAAATTGGCATCATAGAAGAATTCTTTTTCCATCCACCAGGCTTCGTTAAAAATCTGTTCCCATTCCTCACGCGGATTGACCTTCATGCGTAGCTGAGATAAATCGATTGGTTTGGTTTCTAATTTTTCACCTGCATCGCCAATTTCTAGTTTGACTTTACCGGACTGGATTAAGATTTTTTTGCCATCACCACTGAGGCTGAAAGAAGCGATATTTTGTCTGAGTGATTTCGCTTTTTTGTCGTCAAAACTAAAACGGAACAATTCTGCATCGTCGTCATTTTTTGCAGAAGGCAGTTCATTGCTGACGCCGGGCTGACGATGCTCTAAATAAAATAGTGAGCCGTCGGAAGCGACCGCCAGCGTATCGTAATTACGCTCTGCCACTGGCAGCGCAACGATACGTTGTTGCAAGCCATCCAGATCAATTTTGACGGGCTTAGTTGGCTTGCCAGAGCTATCGTCCTTGGCTTTATCTTTACTCTCTTTATTATCCTTAGAGCTTTCTTTAGTATCGTCTTTAGCGCCTTCTTTTTTGTCGCTATCTTTTTTATCCTCGTCTTTTTTTGCATCATCTTTTTTATCGTTCTCATCACCGCTCTTCGGTAGCAGAGGCGATTTGCCGTCCGCCGCTAGTACGGCAACGTAGATGCCATTGCGCAAGGGACGTTCTTGGGTAGACATATCCAGTCCTACATGGGTGGGTCCAGAATTAGTCGACGCAGTAAAGTACAAATAGTCTGCCGCGGCAAAAACAGGATTATCGGCGTGGCTCATGCCATCGGTCAGATTGACGTTTTTACCCGTTTGGAAATCATGCAGTTTGATTTGTGAAAACTGGTTCGCACCCACCACGGTATATGCCAGCCAGCGGCTGTCGGATGAAAACGAGACAGCGAATTTAGAACGTCGGGCGCTCACATCGATCTTGCTGATATTGCCCGTCACCAGACTGATTGCATACAGTTGCAAGTGATTGTCCTGTAGCACGATCGTCTTGGCATCCGGTGACCAGTCTAATAAGTTGAAATAGCCTTGCTTGCCCAGCGCATAGGTTTTGGCTTTGTCTAAGCCGGTCTGATCGCGTACGACCAGACTATGCTGACGACCTGCATCTGAGATGTAGGCGATCTGCTTGCCATCAGCGCTCCAGATACCATCTTTTTCACGGATGCCTGAGGTCTCTGTCAAATTGCGGACTGAACCATCTTTCACCGGTACGGTAAATACATCGCCGCGGGCGCTAACGACGACACGTTTGCCGCTGGGGGACAGACTCGCCGAAGTGATATTGCTGCTGGCGTCTTTCCATTGTGGTCGCGCTTGTATTGCTTGCGCTGTTTGTGACTCCAGATCGACGTGGATGCTTTGTGTTTTGCCGCTGACCGTATCCAGTTCCTTAAGCGCGCCACCGACTTCATACACGACTGTCGTGCCATAAGCACCGAGGTTACGGACATCCCAAACGGTTTCTGTCGTGACTTGCCGTACTGTTTTATTTTGGCGGTTGTAAGCAAATAGATTGGCCGCACCATCTTTGCGATCAGAGATAAAAAATACCTCGTCGCCAACCCAGACAGGATTGCTGTCGTTGGCGTTCTCGTGAGGGATTTTTTCTAATTTGTTATTTGCCACATCCATAATCCAGACCGGTGGCGTGGTACCGCCGCGATGCTGACGCCAGCCGCTGGTACCGCTATATGCCTGACGGAAAGGGCGATAGGCCAAGAGTTTTCCATCGCCAGACCAGTTACCTTCAAAGGCAATGGCTTCCATGACTTTTTTCTCGTAACCGCCTTCCAGCGGCACCTCATACAACTGGTTACTGCGACTATTCGCGATTTCTCGGTTGGATGAAAACAGCACGCGTTTACCATCGGCACTCCAGCCCACCACCACGTCTTGACCAGGGTGCCAGGTCAAGCGCCGCGCTTCTCCGCCTTGGACTGGGATTACATACACGTCGGTATTGTTGTCATAGCTGGCAGAGAACGCCAGCCATTTGCCATCAGGAGAAAATTTGGGGGCAAATTCAGATGCCGGATGCGTAGTCAGTCGCATAGGATGTTGGCCGTCGCGATCTGCCAGCCAGATGTCACCTGCATATACAAACGCCAGATGGTCGCGGGACACCGTTGGTTGGCGCAGCAGCAGCGTGTCGGCAGCGTTTGCTGCCTGGGTAGTAAAACAGCTTGCCAGCAAGATGCTCAGAACAGATAGACGACCAAGTTGATGAATACGCATTCGACTCCTCCTTTATAAGTTTTCTAGTTCAGGCAGGTGCCTGAGTATATTTAGACTGACGCAAAATTTAGCATACACAGTTGCTATCGCTGCGTCTTGTCGACGCAAATTGTTTCAGTCTTATTATATTAATGAATTACATAGACTATTTCACCATAGAAATAGTTCGCAGTTTTAAAAAAATACCTCGGCGAGTCTAAGCTTTATAGCCAGTGTTGCGTTATTTGTCGATCTTGTTTGTGCTCAAGATTCCTAGTACGGCACGAAGTGAATCACTTGCTATTTTAATTAATAGGGGAGTATGTCGATAAATATGCGTTTAAGACCATTAATTATTTGGACAATAAAATATACTAAATAGGAGTATATTTTTATGAAGACTTAATTTTTTATCTAACTTTTAATGTAATTGCACGTTTGTTAGCGTATTGTTTGCCTGTCGTTGATTGCGGTCATAAAGTCGTTATCGCTTTCTGCCAAGACTCAATTCTTATCCGTCAGATGTAGAAGAGCGCATAAAATAGCGAACTTCAATACTTCCTATTTATTCGCTGGCAATACTGCACTCGATCTGATTTATTGCCTGCTCCCGTCTAAAAATCGTCTCCCAGTTCCAATACAAGAAAGCACACCATGAGCAGTTTGCCGCAATGTCCTCAATGCCAATCCGTCTATACCTATGAGGATGGCAGTAATTTTGTTTGCCCTGAATGTGCTCATGAGTGGAGCAAGGACGTAGTGGAGGATAGCGTTGATCAAAAAGCAGTGGTGCGCGACGCCAATGGCACGGTGCTCAATGACGGTGATTCGGTCACGGTCATCAAAGATTTAAAAGTCAAAGGTTCTTCTTTAGTCGTCAAGGTCGGCACCAAGGTCAAATCGATTCGTCTGGTGGATGGCGATCATGATATTGATTGCAAAATTGATGGCATAGGCGCGATGCAATTGAAATCGGAGTTCGTTAAAAAAGCCTGATGCTGAGTTTTAGCGCATCAGCATCAGGTATCAATAATGTGATTGCTTTGGTTTTTGCTAATTGGATAGCGGCAGGCGGTATAAATATGTAGCAAGGCGGGGCTCTAACTTACACATGCTGCATGCTGTTACAGCGGATTAAAGGGGGCGGTGCTATCATCGCCTTATTGTTCAGCAGCACTAATTAGTGATTCAAGCTAAATTTCTTACTAGCTTTTAAGAAAATTTTAAGCAAATTCCTGTACTCACTTACTCTCTTTTCTCTATGAATGAAACCGACGTCAAACGCTACCTGCCCTGGGTAGTAGCAACCGCCTTATTCATGGAGCAGCTCGACTCCACCATCCTCAATACCGCAGTCCCCTCAATGGCCCTCAGTTTGCAGGTCACACCGCTGAGTCTTAAAGCGGTTGTCACCAGTTATATCCTGAGTCTGGCGGTGTGTATTCCCATCAGCGGCTGGATGGCAGATCGCTTTGGTACGCGGCGTGTGTTCAGCACGGCGGTCGGCATTTTTACCTTGGCTTCTGTGCTGAGTGGTTTGTCAGTTAATGTGCCGATGCTGGTTGCCGCCCGGATTTTGCAGGGGATAGGTGCGGCGATGATGATGCCAGTCGGGCGCCTGGCGATTATTCGTACCTTTCCAAAATCTGAGCTATTGATGGCGATGAACTTTGTAATCATCCCGGCCTTGATCGGCCCTTTGTTGGGGCCGACGATTGGTGGTCTGATTGTGCATTGGTTACCCTGGAGGGTGATTTTCTTTATCAATGTGCCGGTCGGTTTGGTCGCGCAATGGCTGATCCACAAACATATGCCTGATTATCGTGGTGATGGCAATCGGCCGATTGATGTGATTGGTCTGCTGCTGTTTGGCGTTGGCACGGCCTTGCTATCTTGGCTGCTAGAGATATTTGGCGAACACCGGATAGACGGGACATCAGAGGGCATTTTATTTTTGCTGTCGCTTTGTCTGCTAGCCGCCTATGGCTGGCATGCACGCAATACGCCGCACCCCTTATTGCGTTTGACCTTGTTCCGCATCCGTACTTTTAGAGTCTCTGTGGTGGGTGGGTTTATCACGCGCCTAGGCTTGGGCGGTTTGCCGTTTTTGCTGCCTTTACTTTACCAGCTTGGTCTTGGATTGCCGGCCTGGCAATCTGGTTTGCTGATGATGCCCGCTGCTGCCGCTGCGATGGGGATGAAGCTGATTTCAGCGCGCGTATTGCGCCGCTTTGGTTATCGCAAAGTATTGATGATGAATACCGTCATGATCGGCGTGACGATTTGCACATTTGCTACGGTGTCTTCAGGCACACCGATTATCTGGATTGTTTTTTTAGGATTAACGCAGGGCTTTTTTAATTCGCTGCAATTCTCCAGCATGAATTCGATGGCGTTTGCCGATATTGGCACTGCCGATTCCAGTATGGCTAGTACGATTGCCAGTTCGTTGCAGCAGATGTCGATGAGCTTTGGTCTGGCTTGCGGATCTTTAGTGACGGCCTGGTATTTGGGGGACTTGCCGCAGTCGGACAAAGTCGCCGTGACCAGCGCCTTGCATCACGCATTTTTGACTTTGGGGGTAATGACGATGCTCTCGTCGCTGACATTTTGGACTTTGCGCGCCGAGGATGGTGAGAGCGTCAGCAAGGGCTTGCCAGCGGCAAATTGATTACCATCGCTGCTGCTAGATTAAACCCAGATTTTCCATTAGATCGCTACCACTTCGCAAAAAACCCAGACGGCGTGCGGTCTTCAGAGGGATAGCACCACCGCGATTTGAGTGGGAACGCTACAGCGACAATTGCACCTTTGGCGAAACTGCCTCGCGTTGTTGCTCCTCCTAGCAAGATGCAGCTTGCGTCATCGTCGCGTCTAGCCAGTCAGTTCGCCAAAGGCACACTTGTCGCTGTTCCAATGGAAAATCTGGGTTAAATATACTGGTAGTGTGTATATTTAATCGTCCAAGTAATCATTGGTCGGTGGGGCATATTTTATCAAATAGGTGGGGAGTATATTGATATTTCGACTGATGTCACCTGATTTTGACTGGATTTTTTAGTGATGGCTCAGCGTGCTGCCAGCAGATAAATTCTTTATTAATCTTCCTTAATAATTTTCTTTAATAGTTTTCCTACCCGGGTATAAAAAAACGAGAAATACCTCTTTCTCGTTTTTTGATGTGACTTAATGATTTACTTAGCCGCTACTTAATATCCTATCGTTTGTGCTGCCTCATGCACCAGTTGCTCAAATAAATCATGGCGCATCTGTGCAATTTCTCCCGATTTGACTGCGGCTAAAATTGCACAGCCAGGCTCGGTATGGTGATGGCAGTTATAGAATTTGCACTCGCCCAGATGCGGTAAAAATTCTGGGAAGGCGCGTTCCAGCATCCCTTCGCTCAGATGATGTAATCCAAACTCTTGAAAGCCCGGCGAATCAATAACGCCAGTTTTGTCATCCATCTGGTACAGACGGGTAAACGTTGTTGTATGTTTGCCCGTGTCCAATGCTGCAGAGATTTCGCGGGTGGCGATCTCAGCGTCGGGGATCAGCAAATTGATTAGCGACGATTTGCCCATACCTGACTGGCCGATCAGAATCGTGTGATTGTCCTGGATCAGTTCCATCATTGCGACGCGGGTTTGTTCCGGTGCGGTGGTGACCGACACTTCTAATACTGGATAGCCCAAGCCAGAATACAGCGCCAGACGTTCACGCGCTTTAGGTAAGCTGGCGGTGACGTCAATTTTATTTAAAACGATACTAGCTTTGATGCCGGATGATTCAGAGGCGACCAGCGCGCGTGATATCAGATCATCGGCAAAGCTAGGCTCGGTGGCGACCACAATGATCAGTTGCGTCAGATTGGCCGACAGCATTTTTGATTTGTATTGATCCGAGCGGTAGAGCAAAGTCGTGCGCGGTGTGATCGCCTCAATCACGCCCTGGTTCTTGGACGTGAGCTGATATTCAACAATATCGCCGACTGCTACATCACTTTTTTTACCACGTGTGACACAGTGCAGTTTGATACCTTCTGCCTGCACCAGATAATGACGGCCATGTGCAGCAATGACAGTCGCTAACAGCTTTTCGCTGGTGGACGATTTTGACTTGGGCTTGCTTTTGATCTGGCTCATTAAGAAAAACTTTGCTGAAAAATCGCATCGACTTTAGCGGCGCAAATAAAATCATTTTCAGAAATCCCACCTTTACCGCCGTTGACGGTATGCGTATCAAATTTGATCAGACAACGATTGTAGGTGACGACCATTTCAGGGTGATGATCTTCTGCATGGATTACGTAGGCGATGGCATTGATAAACGCCAGCGTCTCATAATAATTTTTGAAATTATAGGCTTTAACAATCCGCGGTCCATCTTGTGTCCAGCCCGGTACCGCGGCAAGATAAGTGGGCAAACTAGCTGTATCAAGACCAATGTCGGTCGGTACGGATTTTTTTGCTAACAGGTCTGTCGTTTTCATGATGCATTTACCTTGTAGAGTTCTGGTTAGGTTGCTGCTGAGCTTGATGCTGACAGCAGCTGCTTAATTCGCAAGGACGCAGGCGGATGCGAATCATAAAATTTGGAATGCAAAGGATCTGGCGTCAAGGTATTGGCATTGTCTTCATATAGCTTGACCAGCGCAGCAACCAGATCGTTGGCATTGGTATGTTTGGCGGCAAACGCATCTGCCTCAAACTCATGTTTGCGCGAACTGATCGAGGTTAGTGGCGACAGCAAAAAGGTGAAGACGGGCAGTGCCAGCACAAACAAAATCAGCGCCATTGCATCGTTCGACGCCAGTAACATCGGGTCAACACCCAAGCCGTTATAAAACCATAGTTGTTGTTTGAGGTAGCCCAGCAAAGCTAAAAAGCCTAGCGAAACCACAAACATCACGCCGATGCGCTTAACAATGTGTTTTAGCTTGAAATGTCCCAGTTCGTGCGCCAGCACGGCTTCAATTTCTTCCGGTGACAGACGTGACAGCAATGTATCAAAAAATACGATGCGTTTAGCCGCACCAAAACCTGAGAAATACGCATTACCATGCGCGCTGCGTTTGGAACCGTCCATCACAAACAAACCGCTGGACGCAAAGCCGACACGCTGCATCAAGCCTTCAATCCGGGTACGCAAACTGTCATCCTCCAGCGGAGTAAATTTGTTGAAGATCGGTGCGATTACGCTAGGATAAATTAGCATCATTAGTAGTTGAAATCCGCTCCATACCAACCATGCGTACAGCCACCACAATGCGCCAGATTTTTCCATCAGGCTCAGTACTACCCAGATGAGCGGCAAGCCAATCGCTGCGCCAAGCAAGGTGCTTTTGATCATGTCACCAAAGAACAGGGCAGGTGTCATTTTATTAAAACCAAATTTTTGTTCCAATACGAATTGCCGGTAATAGTCAAAAGGCAATTCGATTACGCTACCAATGGCTGCAAACGCAGCGAGCAAACAAAGTTGGTACACCATGCCAGGACCGGTGAGTTTGATGATCATCACCGACAATAATTGCAGGCCGCCGAGTAAGGTAAATCCGATCAATACAGCGGCATTCAACACCAGCAGCAACAAGTCTAGCTTAGTCTTGGCGACGGTATAGTCAGCCGCTTTTTGATGGGCAGAGAGAGGGATTTTTTCGGCAAATTCTGCCGGAACCGCAGCTCGGTGCCGTAAAACATGGCGTAGTTGCCGCGAACCCAGCCAAAATCGCACGACGAGGGTCACTAATAAAAATGCCGCGAATAAAACGGAAAATGCTACAGAAATCATGGGAAAATGCCACATTGATTAAGAGAAGGAAGAATTATGTCACAAGCTACCGACATTCAAGCAAACACTGCATCTGATAAGCCAGCGCCGACCCCACCGGCAAAGCCAAATGAGTTCAATCTGATCTGGCTGGACATGGAAATGACCGGTCTTGATCCCGACAATGACCGCATCATCGAAGTGGCCGTTGTCGTCACCGATATGCAATTAAACGTCTTGGCTGAAGGTCCGGTATTCGCGATCCACCAGTCGGATGAGACCATGGGCAAGATGGACGCCTGGAACAAAGGCACGCACGGTCGCTCAGGTTTGATTGAACGTGTTAAGGCATCGACCGTGTCGGAAGAAGATGCAGAAAAAGAATTGATCGCTTTCTTAAAACAATATGTACCGGCAGGAAAATCGCCGATGTGCGGTAATTCAATTTGCCAAGATCGTCGTTTTATGGCGCGCGGTATGCCTAAACTGGAAGCGTTTTTCCATTACCGAAATCTGGATGTATCGACGCTGAAAGAATTATGCAAACGCTGGAAGCCAGCAATTGCCAGCGGCTTTAAAAAACATCAGAAGCACACAGCGATGGCCGATATTATCGAGTCGATTGAAGAGCTGAAATACTACCGTGAACATTTCATCAAGGAGTGATCTGAAGTTTGGATTTTAGTGTGGCCTTGATTTGGTGTTTAGCGAGATGTTTGCTTAGATGCCTGATGTAGAGTGTCATTTGCTTAAAATAAAAAAACGCGCCAATGGCGCGTTTTTTTATTGGACGATACTTATTCAGCAGTACTACACATAAACACTACTCCAAATTGATATTGCTAATTTGCAGCCTGTTGACATTTAAGAAGGCGGGTAATTTTGTACCCTTTACTTTTACATTACGATTTTGCCATTCGCGCAATTGCACCAGACGATTTTTATCATCGCTTTCTAAACGCCAGACTTTGCCGTTGACATCGCTCACCGCCAGCCACAAGTTTATGTCTGATCCCTTTAAAGTCAGCATGCCAGAAATCGTCAATTGCTCGGCGACCGTATCAGTTTTTGCAGAACTTTGGGTTGCTGCTGCCGGAGTTGCTGCTATCGCTTGCGCCCGATGCTCAGCGCAAGCAATCAATAGCGTTGAGACTGTCAGTGCTGGTAGCAAATAAAATAGCCGGTGCGAGATGAGATTTTTTTTCATGGCTTGTCTTAATGGGGAGGCGTGGCGATACAGTCACGCCTCCCTACATTAATGAATCACCAAGGTGACAGACGTACCCGATGGCACCACTACCGAGTTTTTGGTGTAGGTGCCAGAAGTGATGCTGTCTTTAGCGTAAGTGTGTGTAGTTGCCGTGTAGCTGTTGTTTAAACTTGTTGCCGTGGCTGGCTGATATATCTTCGCCAAGGTGCCAATATCGATAGCTGCAAAACTGTAAGTCGTACCACTATCAACATAGGATGCCCCGGGGAAGCCAAAGCCCGACGGTAAATTAGACCCTGGCATCCCACCAAACATGGATGCACCGAACTTAGTAAATTCGTCAGCCATTCCTGTTCCGCCCAATGTTTTAATCAAATTATCGAGACAAGTATAGCTAGTCGGACTAGTTGTTCCATTTAGGTTATCACTGCAATTCGTGATCAAGTTTTTAGCAAGTGCGACACCGTAACGACGATTCATAAATGCGCCAAATGATCCGCCCATCGCATAACTATTACTTGCGTTATTAATATCTGATGCCCAGTTAATATAACTAACGCCACCGCCAGATTGTAAATAATCAGGGATACGCACTGAGGTCATTTTATCTATACCATTCAGACTGATATTGGCAAGAATATCTTCACTCATCATGGCTGAAGTTTCTTCTAACCAGGTGTCATGATCAACACCTCGCAGAATAGCTCTTTGATAAAAATTAATCATATGTGTTGATTCATGCAACAGTGTTGATTTAACGTAGTCTGGGTCATTTTTGATCGAGGTTGCATTGACAAAAAATGCGAGTGCTTGGTTTGAGCTGGAGTAATCAATTTTACTAGGTGATGGATCTTTGTAGGTTTTCAACACATTATTGAATGCAGCAAAATAGCCTGCCCATCCAGTATTGCTTGGGACATTCAGGATAACAACATTAATATCTTGCAAGCCAGCACTGTCATTGATGAGTTGTGAGGAATAGTTTGCAGCAGCAGTGCCATATGCATCACCCAATAAGGACACTAATTTGTCAAATCCTGCTGTTCCAGGACCACCTTGGCCATCAAATGCACAGTAGGTCGCACTAAGCGCTAACACGTCACTATCTTTGATGGTGCCGCTACTGGTTGCTAATGGGTCAACCCAAAATACGGCTTTGCGTCCAGAAGACAAAGTACAGATTTGTTTAACCGCCACGTTGTTGTAGATCACGGGCGCTTCATAGTTATCTGTCCAGCTGCGAGTGGTGTTAAGTACAGGCGTTGCGTGAGGTATTACAGCATTGATTGCATTTGTATTGGGGGCTAAATTAGCAGAAGTTTTCGCTGCAAAACTACGCGTCATTAATTGTTGTGCTATCTGATGATTTTTCTCAAGCATTTTTGTATGGGCGTAATTTTCATCTTGATGCAGAGCTAAAGACATCATATTTAAATTCGCCACTGGCGCAGTTTGAGCATTCGATGCGATCAGTCCCTTTGGTGCAATTTGTGAACTAACAACACTAGAGCCGCTGGATGGGACGGTGTAGGCAGTTGTTGTTGATGCATTAGAAAATACCAAGGTCGCACTATTTGTTGCTGTTACACCAGAGATCGCGATGTTGACTGATTGCGGGCTGTTGCTATTGTTGCTGTAGGTCCAGACGCCAACGCCGCTGCCGCTATAAGTTGTGGCACTCGTCGCACCGCAATTGGTGCCTGCACAAGCAGGAGTTAAGGTGTTTGACGAATTTAAAGGCAAAACACCGACGACGATACTGCCGGTACTGGATTTGTTATTACTGTTGCTGACCGTAACCGTTGCTGTGTAGTTACCTGCTGCAGTGTAAGCATGAGTTGCGGTTGCTGTGTTGGCAGTAATGCCATCACCAAAATTCCACAAGTAAGTTAATGGCAACCCGTTTGGATCAGTCGATGCAGCGCTGAAGGTTTCTACTTTATTTACCGTCGTGGTGAGTACTGTTGGTTTTAATACAGGTGCTGATGGCAAGTCAATGTTGACGGTATAAGTGGATTTGGCCGTCGTTCCCAGATCATTGCTTGCAGTTAAGGTGACCGTGTAAGAGCCGCTGGCGTTGTACGTATGATTAGTTGTTGCACCGGTTCCTGTGGTGCCATCACCGAATGCCCATGCGTAAGTGACCGTACCGCCGCTAGGATCGCTGGAGCTGCCTGTAAAGCTGATGATTTGATTTGCCTTGAAACCTGTCAGTGCCGTTGCCGAAATCACCGGTGTCGATAGCACTGCATCGATGACAGTAAATGATGCCGTAGCCTGTGCACTTGCACCCGCGCTATCACTCGCTACCACCTTGACGGGGTAGGTTCCTGCTGCTGATGCGGTGATATCAATGCTGTTTCCAACCAGGACTGGCTGGGTACCAACAGTCCAGCTATATGTAATTGGTAGATTCGATGAGGCAGTTGCTGTAGCGGTTAAATTAAATTTTCTGCCTGCATACAGTACTGACTGACTTGGGGGATTGATTTTTACGGTTATTGTTGTCGCTGGAGTTGCTGCGGCAGGAGTCGCATCTCCGCCACCACCACCGCCACATGCGGATAAGCCAGCAATGACAAGAAATGCCAGAGCGATTTTAGATAAATGAGTTTTCATCGAGTACAAAATAGTAGGTAAATAAAATAACAATTAATACTCTGAATTAGTGCTCTGAATTTGCACTCTTAAGGTATCGCTTGCCAGCTCAACAAATTAGAATTCTCTTGTTCGCTACGATAAATTTGAAATGACTTAAAAAGTCTAGTGCATCTATATGTGAAATATACAGGTAGGGAGTAATTTTAATCGTCCATTTAAAGTGCCGATCTTAAGGCGATTAACGCCTATACTCCCCACTTTTTTGTAACTATTCGTATCAATTCGTATTCAGAACTTCAAAAAATACCTCAGTAGCTTAATTGAAGGTCTAACCGACACGTTCGACTAAAAAGTGCAGTTAAAACCTAGAACTGAAACCTAGAACTGAAACGTAGAACTTAAACGCCCAACAATTCCACTTCAAAAATCAAGGTTGCGTTGCCTGGAATGACGCCGCCTGCACCGCGTGGACCGTATCCCAATGCAGATGGAATCGTCAATTTGCGGGTGCCGCCGATTTTCATACCTTGTACGCCTTCATCCCAGCCTTTGATTACATGACCAGCACCTAATGGGAATGAAAACGGATCATTACGGTCTTTGCTTGAATCAAATTTTTTGCCAGCACTGCCATCTGGATTTTGCAGCCAGCCGGTGTAATGAACGACGACATGATTGCCAGCTTGCGCTTCTGCGCCTTCGCCGACGATAGTGTCTTCATATTGCAGGCCGGATACGGTAGTGATTGTGGTCATGATTTTCCTTAATTAAAAAATTGATGCAATTGTAATAGAGCGAATGATTCTTCAGTGCAATGCCCTAACAGAAATTTTAGTCGATTTCTTCAGATTTGCTTGGGATTTACTCAAAATAGATCGCTACGATAACGGGTGAATTAACAGGTGAATTAACGGGTTAATTAACGGGTGAAGTATGACGCAAGTCTTGATGGCTACATTTTGATTTCATTTTGAGTACATTCTGAATACATCACGGGGATATTGTAATTAATATTTTGGAAATAATATCTTGAAGTTCACAGCTTGTAACGCTTGCATTAGGTCTTGCGGGTTAAAATAGTGTCCATTATTTTTAATCTGTCCTCACATTGCAAAGCGGTAAAAATTCATGCTTAGTCGTATTTTGTGTTTGCTGTTGTTCGTGTTGTCTTCGTTCCCCGTTATTGCACCACAAGCAGAGGCTGGTATTGTTGTAGTGCTTAATTCCCGCGATGCCACAGTCAGCCTGCTGGATCAAGAGTCCCAAAAAGAAATCAGCACCTATGCCATCGGTAAAGAGCCACATCATTTGATGGCAACACCCGACAATAAATCGGTAATCGTCGCCAATGCTGTTGGTAATGAATTGGTTTTTCTGGACCCGAAAACAGGCCAGGTGCAGCGCCGCATGAAGGATATTGCCGATCCTTATCAAATTGGATTTTCGCCTGACCAAAAATGGTTTGTCTCTAATTCTTTGCGGCTTGACCGGGTCGACTTTTATCAATACGGCGGTAAAGATCTTAGCCTGGTTAAGCGTGTTCCCTTGGCTAAATTACCTAGCCACATGGCGTTTGATGCTGCCAGTACGACTGTGTTCATTACTCACCAGGGTAGCGATCAGGTGTCTGCGATTGATTTGGCAACGCAAAAAGTTAAATGGACGCTGCCGGTAGGCAAACTTCCCGCAGGTATTGCGATGACGCCGGATGATAAATATTTATTAGTCGGCATTATGGGGAGTGATTATGTCGAGGTGATTGATTGGCGTGCTCAAAAAACGATTAAACGTATTAAGACCGGAGCAGGGGCGCACAACTTCCGCGCTTTGGGTGATAAACGTAATACGTTTGTATCTAACCGCGTTTCCAATACGATTAATATCATCGATCAGATATCGCTAGAAAATGTAGCGACGATTGATGTGCCGGGTGGCCCGGATTGTATGGAGCTGAGTGCCGACGGTAAGTCCTTATGGGTAACGCTGCGCTGGATTAAGAAAGTGGCCGTGATTGATGTGCCATCCAAAAAAGTTCTCAAGCTAATCCCAGTTGGCCGGTCGCCGCATGGCGTTTATTTTATGGATCATGCGCCGCGTATTTAGCTGCATTTAGACGAACCGCAGGCTCAGAGACAAAATACATGATCCATTATCGCCGTCAGATTATTACTTTATTAATCTCGTCCTTGAATGTGCTGCCAGTCATGGTCAGCGCTGCTGAAATTATTAATGGCGCTGCCTGCAAGGCAAAGATTTATCTCACGTTTGATACCGGTAGTCAGTCGCAAGCAGAATTGATCGCCAATACCCTACGCCAGCATCACATCAAGGCGACGTTTTTTCTAGCGAATGAAAAGACCATTAAGGGCGATTATTCTCTTGACCTAAGTTGGGCGCCTTTTTGGAAGAAACTGGTTGAGGACGGTCATGCCTTTGGTACGCATACCTTTGATCACGTTTATGTAGTCCGTGATCTGAGGGATGGACGGATAGAAGTCAAACCGCAGTTTGGTGATTCTGCGGGAAAAAAATTAGTCTGGACGCCGCAGCAATATTGCGACGAATTAAAACGGGTCGATCAGCGTTTTCAGCAATTAACAGGACGCCCGCTAGATCATTATTGGCGTGCGCCTGGTGGCAAGCTCACTAAGAACTTACTCAGCGCCGGGCAAGCCTGCGGTTACGCCCATGTTGGCTGGGCGCCTGCCGGATTTTCTGGCGATGAATTATCTAGTGAGGCCTGGAGCAATCCGGTCTTATTGCAACGTGTATTAAGTCAGCTCAAAGACGGTGATATTTTTATGGCGCATATGGGCATCTGGTCACGTAAGCAAGCCTGGATGCCAGAAAATTTGCAGCCTCTGCTAACAGGACTTGAGGCCAAAGGCTATTGCTTTGCAACTTTGCGTGAACATCCTATGTATAAAGCGGCTCAATAAAAAAGTAAGTCCTAACAGTGCAAAACAATAATTCCGTTGAACAGTAACCTCGCCCTTTTTAAAAACACCTCATGAACTTCCTCGATCTATTCGCATCGCTGCAAGCCTGGATTTTTGAAACACTGGTACAGCCTGTAATTTTTTTTACGGGGCTGGGCGAATTTACTGAAGATGCGTTTGAAGGCGTTGAATGGTTTTTGATTGGCGTGTGTGAACTACTTATTTTATTTGTGCTCTTGCGTCCGCTAGAAGCTTTGATTCCTGTGCATCGATTTAATGATCGTAATGCTCGCTGGAATGATTTTATTTATACCGCTTTGCATCGCCTTGGTATTTTCTCTTTACTGATCTTTGTCTCGCTTGATCCGGCGCTAGATGCGTTGACTGGTGTCTTACATTTAGAAGGTGTCAATCCTTTTAATCTTGACAATCTCTGGCCAGGTTTGGTCGATTACCCTGTATTGGTTTTTATAGTGTATCTGGTGCTGCTGGATTTTTTTGACTACTGGTATCACCGCGCCTCGCATCAGTTTAACTGGTGGTGGGCTTTGCATAGTTTGCACCATAGCCAGCGTGATATGAACTTATGGAGCGATAACCGTAATCACTTGCTGGATGATTTTATTCGTGACGTGTATATGGGTTTAATCGCTATTGCGATTGGCGTGCAGCCGGGACAATATGCTTTGCTAGTTGTGATCTCGCGCATGGTCGAGAGCTTGCAACACGCGAATATTCGTTTGCATTTTGGCGCCATAGGCGAACGCTTGCTGGTATCGCCACGCTACCACCGCACTCACCATGCGATAGGTATTGGACACGAGTCGCAGGGGAGTGGCACCTTAGGCGGACACAACTTTGCTGTGCTGTTCCCGATCTGGGATATGCTGTTTGGTACCGCTTTATTTAGTAAGGAATTTTCTATGACAGGTATCCGCGATCAATTGCCATCACCAGATGGCAGAAGTGGCAGAGAATATGGTCGTGGCTTCTGGTCGCAACAAAGTCTGGGTTTAAAACGACTATTCGGATTAGACCATCGGACCGCCACACCGATGAACGCGCAAACAGATCGACAAACTGGTTTCAATAAGGAGGCAAGTTAATGCGCCGCTTACTGCATGTAGGCAGCTCTATGGGGCGCGCTTTTGTTGGCCAATTTCATCCTCGTATGTTGATGCTGACCTTGTTGCCCTTGATCGTCTCCTTATTGTTATGGAGCGGATTAATGTGGTGGGGCTTGCAAAGTCTGATCGATTTTATTCAAGAGTCTTTGTTGCAGCATGATGGCTTTCGGCTGGCGGGTGATTTCCTCGCAGTGCTCGGTGCTTTAGCATTGAAGACGGTACTCGCACCCTTACTGGCAATGTGGCTACTGCTGCCGCTGATGATCGTGACGACCCTCATTTGTATTGGCGTATTTGCGATGCCGATGATTTCTCGCCATGTACAAAAACGTGATTATCCTCATCTGGAGGCCAGACATGGCGGCTCTTTATTTGGCAGCTTATGGCACGCTTTGTCCTCGTTTTTAATTTTTGTATTGCTCTGGTTTGTTTGTCTGCCTTTGTTGTTTGTGCCGGTCGTCAATGTCGTAGTACATGCCGTTTTATGGGGTTGGTTGACCTATCGCGTAATGGCTTATGATGCGTTAGCAGAACACGCCGATGCAGCCGAGCGTATTGCTTTGTTGCGCACACATCGCTGGCCTTTATTAATGATCGGCACGATGGCTGGCGCTTTGGGCGCTGCACCTAGCATGATGTGGTTAGGCGGCGTATTGGCGGTAGTATTTTTGCCTATGCTGGCCGCACTGGCGATAGGCCTGTATATCTTGATTTTTGTGTTTTGTGGGATATGGTTTCAGTACTATTGTTTGAACGCACTTGCGTTGCTGCGTTGCAAAGCACAAGCAGATGAAACAGTAGATACATAAGCAGAATACTCAAAACTGTTTCAGCGGCTTAGTAGCGTTCTGCTCCGCATTGCAAATGTGATTTTGCGTATTCAATTTTGCGAATTTAAATTATGCATTGATTGAATCAGATTCAAAAACCTGGGAGTTAATTATGGCGATCGGTCTTATCATTATTGGTGACGAAATTTTATCTGGCAAACGTGCGGATAAACATTTACCCAAAGTAATTGAGCTATTAACTGCGCGTGGTCTGCAACTGGATTGGGCAGAATATATTGGCGATGATCGCACTCGCATCACATCCACGCTAGAGCGCTCTTTTGCAGGTAACGATATTGTATTTGTTACAGGTGGTATTGGCGCTACACCGGATGACCATACCCGCCAATGTGCGGCAGCAGCATTGCATTTGCCGATTGTTTTACACCCGGAAGCAAAAACCTTAATTGAACAAAGAATTACCGATATGCTGATCGAAGCTGGTAAGCCAGTTGACTTGAATTTGCCAGAGAATTTGCATCGTCTGAAGATGGGGGAGTTTCCACAAGGCGCACAAATTATCCCCAATCCGTATAACAAGATTCCCGGGTTTGCGATTCAAAATCATTACTTTGTACCAGGCTTCCCTGTAATGGCATGGCCAATGCTGGAGTGGGTACTTGATTCGCATTATTCACATTTGTTCCATCAGCACGCCAGGGCAGAAAAATCGGTTTTGGTATTTGATGCGATGGAATCGACGCTAACGCCAATGATGGAAGCGTTGGAATCACAATACCCTTTAATCAAAGTATTTAGTCTGCCCAGCGTCGGTAATCACCAGATACGCAGGCATATAGAGCTGGGTGTCAAAGGTGAGCCACAACAAGTCGAGGCTGCTTTTGATGCGATGTTAAAAGGCTTAGATGGCTTTCAGGCGGAATACGTCCCAGCCTGATTTTTATTATTCCGCATTTGGTACTGACTTCTCTTCACAATTCGCTCAATGCAAAAAATCAAATTCACATTGTTTTCTGTCAGAGCGCTGCTGATCGCTTTTGGTCCTATGATCCTGGCGGTATTGCTAGTTTGTGGCGTCGGATATTGGTTAGTCGATCCAGCGCCGCCGCGCACAATTGATTTTGCGACAGGGCAGGAGAATAGTCCTTATCAACGCTTTGCCAAACAGTACGCCGACGAGTTGGCAAAAAATGATATTACGATCCGCTTCCAGGCGACTCAAGGTTCTCAGGAAAACTTAAAACTGATCAGCGATCCCGACTCTGAGATAGAGCTCGGTTTTGTCCAAAGCGGCTCTACTAACGAAGCCGATACTTTGGATAAGGGATTGGTATCTCTAGGCAGTTTATTTTATGAGCCGATCTGGATTTTTTATCGCGGCACCAAAGAAATCAGCACCCTCAATCAGTTTAAAGGTAAGCAAATTAATGTAGGGCCAGAAGGCACTGGCGTAGCGCGTTTGTTTAAGCAGATATTGTCAGTCAATGGCATGGAAGCTACAGACGTCCATCTATCTAGCCTGGAAGATACACCCGCGACGGTCGCACTGTTGGATGGCACTATAGACGTGCTGGTATTTAGCTCTGCATCAGATTCACCGCTACTGCAAATGTTGTTGCAAACACCGGGTATCCAGCTATTTGATTTTGCACAGGCGGAAGCTTATACCCGGCGTTTTCCGTTTTTATCTCATGTGGTACTGCCGCGTGGCATCGTTGATCTGGGTAAAAATATTCCAGCTAAGGATTACCATTTAATCTCGCCAACCGCAACCTTAGTCGCGCACGAAAGTCTGCATCCCGCGTTGATCAGTTTGCTACTACAGGCAGCACGCAAGATTCATGGTGGCGCTGGTTGGTTCCACAAACAAGGTGAATTTCCTTCTGATAAATACATAGAAATCCCCGTGGCAGAGCAGGCGGAAAAATTCTATAAAAATGGACCACCATTTTTGCAGCGCTATCTAAGTTTTTGGTTAGCCAATTTTGTAGAACGCATGTGGGTCGTGATTGTCGCGCTGGGAGCCTTGATTTTGCCGTTGTCAAAAATTATCCCACCGCTGTATGTCTGGCGTATTCGTTCCCGCGTCTATCGCTGGTACGGTCAGCTGATGATGGTAGAGCAGGCAATTGATAACGTTAGTCCTGATCAGCGTCAGCAAGTTTTCTCGGATCAATTAAAAATGCTTGATGAGATAGAAGAGAAGGTCAACCGTATTTCTATCCCGCTGTCTTATGCCGTCGAACTATACGGCTTGCGCAGTCATATCAACTTTGTTCGCAAGCGGGTAGAAGGCCTGATGGTAGTTTAGCCCTGTTGAGTTAGTCGACATAGTTGCCTGATTGCAGGACTAAGATGATTTAGTCGGCAGAATTGATATGGGTGTAAGACGGCACGAGGTATTTTGTAAATTAATCCCAGATGCTGGTAGTAAATGCTATTAGAATAAGATTCCTAGATTATTTTTGTCTGCCTACGCTCACACTGTATCTTTTCTCCCACCACGAAACTGACTATGAAACTGACCACGAAATAGCATGAGCGCCAATTTGTCTCCCTTGGTTAATTTGAGTTCTCAGGTTTTTTATATCTTGAGTAATTATCTTTTGCCGGTCGGTATTGCGATTGCATTAATCGTATTGATTTTATTGTTGCTATTTGGTCGAGGTAAAAATCTTGAGCCTGTGATTCTCATGCCTGTGGTTGATGAAGATCTCCCTGCACAAGATAGCCGCATCGCGTTGTTGATTGTCGATGATTCAGCTGTCGCGCGCGCCAAATTATCTAAACTGTTTGCGATCGATGGATACCGTGTAGAGCTGGCAGTAGATGGTATTGAGGCGATGGAGAAGATGTCACAGCAATTTTTTTCTGTATTGATCACAGATTTAGAAATGCCCAATATGAATGGTCTGGAATTGATTGCAGCCGTTCTCGGTAGTATGGAGACAGAAGACATGCCCATCATCGCAATCACCGGGCATGACGAATTGCAAGCGCGGGTGCATGAATATCAAGGTCTATACGGTATCTTCAAAAAACCATGGAACGATAGAGAATTGCTGAAACGAGTCGAAGCTCTGGCAAGTCTGCGCAAGCCACATTTAGCCACTGCGATCTAAAAAGTATTGGCAGTATTTAAGTCAGATTTAAGAATGTTCTGTATTCAGCAGGCAAATCAGCATCGATAATTACAACAAAAGACAGATTGAATTGAAAAGATTTGCACTGATTTTGTTACAAGTTCGTCTCGACTTATTACGCTCTTTAGCGGCTCTAAAACAACGCTCAAAAATACGTGCCCTATTAGCATATCAAAAAACACCTAGCCCCAATTTTTAGCGCAACGCTATTCCCCGTCTAATCGCTTTGGATTGATAATACGTTTTTACAAACTGATCCAAACCGTTACACAGTACTGCTCCGTATCGCTGCATCATCCATAAAATCAATATTTTATATGTCATTTTTCGTCGTCAATTTCGAAAGAAAATAATGCGCTTTGCGTTTGCAGGATGTGACAGAGATCTCAGCTTATTTAAAGCTTTGATTGCAGAAGAGTGGGAGCCGGTTCAACTATTCTCGGTACCAGAAATTAATCATCTCAGTACCAACAAAGATTTGCTCGCACTTGCGCAAGCTAAAAAAATTTCTATCCATCTTTCTCGTATGAACGAGCACGATCTAGCCGGACTACACGAGATGCAGTGTGACATTCTGGTCGTTGGCAGCTATAACTGGCGTATACCGGAGTGGAAAAACTACTTGTCGTACGCGATTAATTTTCATCCTGCACCGTTACCGCTGGGACGCGGCCCTTATCCTATAGTGAACGCGATTTTGCAATCACATAAAACCTGGGCGGTTACTTGCCACAAAATCGCACCGGATTTTGATACTGGCGAGATACTCGATAGCGAAGTCTTCCCGCTTTTGCCACATGAGATTCATGATAGTTTGGAAATCAAAATTCAGATCGCAAAGAGCAAGCTGGCAAGTCGTATTGCCAGGAATTTTCCAGCGCTCTGGCAAGACGCGCAGATACAAACAGGCGGTGAGTATTGGCCGCTGTTCAAAGATGAAGATAAAACTATCGACTTTGCTCAACCGGTTTACAACATAGACAGGCAATTACGTGCTTTCGGTCCGATTGAATGTATAGCACGCATTAACGACAACAAAATTTTGATCAAAGCCGGATACGTCTGGCCAGAGCCACATAGCCATTTGCCAGGGCAAGTTATACACGTCAGTGGAAAAACGGTCGTCATCGCCTGCACAGATGGTTTTCTTGCGGTGACGGATTGGTATTCTGTGTGAGTACAGCAACTAGGTTCTGCTAGCGATTTATTTTTGGCTCGTATGCATTATTCACAACGCTTACAAGCGGTAGCTGATGCAGCAAGTGATGGGATTATTTAGCAGGGAAAAGAATTTGAAGAGAACAGAATTGATCAGATCAGCCAGATGATCATTTTGGACGTGGTGTTGAGCTTTTAAAACTTAACACCACGTTGGCACATCTACAGTACGCGTGGCGCACCGTAGCTTGGATAATTAACGCAAACGCATCAGTATCCGCAATACGTACCAGAACATCATCGCAACAGAGGCAAACAATTGTAGTGCAGCGCCGACATAACGATCTTCCGGATAATGGTTGATCACATTGGAAGCATCATACAAAATGGCTGCACCTGCTAAGCCGACCATCGCCACGCTAAAGAACAAACCTAACTGGAAACCAAAAATAGCGCCGCAGACGATCAAGATCAGCGCCATAATTCCGCCCCATTTCAATAGGCTACCAAGAAAAGAAAAGTCTTTACGCGACACATACGCTACACCGACCAGACACACAGTCGCCAGAATCGTGATCAAGCCAGCGTCAGAAATTGCACCTGGCGCAATGGTGTTGGCAATTACCAGCATCGGTACAAAAATAATCGCTTCTGCCAGCACATAGGCACCCAGCGCAGCGTATTGCAGAGGCACGCTTTCAACGGTATGTGCCGCACGTGACGCCAGCCAGCCGACTAACATAAACGCACCCATGATCACGAGCCAAGGCAAGCCCAACATCGCTTTTGCCAATACTTCAGCGATACCGGTTTTGAACAAAATAACCTCGATTGCAGTGAACGCGAGGATAGCGCCACCGAGATGATTAAAAGTCTTACTGATAAAACGCTCACGCGCCGGACCATAGCCTTGTTGGGTGCTTGTCAGTTCCATGAATTTCCCTTTTGGATTTATGTTTTCTATGTTTGTACATTGTTGCAGTCAACTGTGCTGCAAACTACTGATGCAATCAATCACCTGTTAAAAGAACAAGTCCCTCATTCTACAACAGGCCATTGTGCCTTTTTGTTTAATTGCATTAAGCGAGGTATCAAGCTCGGCTTACTTCGCCGATGATTCAACTGGCTTTGGCATAAGGTGAGTAGTCCACAACACGCTCAATATCTTCCATTTGCCCTCGGTAGTTTTCATCATTTGCCAAGTCTCGACACCATAGTTTTGTACCTGATCGTTGAGTAAAAACTCGTAGTCGAACATGACCCAGGCGATATGTCCGTCTTGCGTGATTTGGATATTACTAAATTTTTCGTCCAAAGCACCTTTTTCGCTACCGATAAATTGTGCAAAGTTAGCGTAGCTGCCTGTCGCGGTGCCATCAAAACTCACATCAAATTTCTCTCGTACATTTTTTACCATTTCTGGTGAGCTTGGAGATTCGAACATGATTTTTGAATTGAGCATCAGGCTCGATAACATCTTCAAATCTTTGCTGCGTACTGCTGCTTGAAAATCTTGTGTTACCTGTGTGATTGCCTGCATATCTTCTGGTGTACTGCTGCGTAAATGCACTGGCGGACTGTCAGCAAAGGCAGAAAGTGAGGAGAGTAAAGTACAAGTTAAAACCGCTGCAGTGAGATGTCGGATCATGGGAGGACTTTCGTAGAAGAGTAAACGCAAATCGTAGGTGATCTGTGCTGGTAGATCAATACAATTTTGATTTTTGGCGCGGCGCGAATCCAGGCGTTTAAATTACATCACAGGACTGTTCATGAACCCCAGTAAAACAAGTCCTTCCTCATCCAGGCAAAAAGAGCGCGTTTAGGTGTCCGTTTATAAGATTTTCCTAAGTGCCAATAAATCTAAATTGAATATACTCCCTATAATTTTTAATTAATATGCCATATTGTCCAATAAATATATGGACGATTAAAATATACTTATTGGGAGTATATGTGGAAGTGTAAATGTGAGTATAGAGAGAAGTAAGTGAGCCAACAAGTCTTGAATCACAGAGCCACAAGCTACTCTGCGTCATCGATATCAGCTATTTTTTATACGCTATCTGATGATGAAATGATTGAATGAATTAGAATGCCAGGCAAGCGATGCGCTGTCATCATGGCTCGCATCGATGTTTGAATAATCAGACGACTCTACATAAAGGAACACTCAATGGCTGGCGCAAGTCTTTTAACACTACTCGACGACATCGCAACCGTGCTCGATGATGTGGCATCCATGACCGGTATGGCAGCTAAAAAAACCGCCGGGGTGTTAGGCGATGATCTTGCCTTGAATGCCGAGCAGGTGAGTGGCGTCAGGGCTAGTCGTGAGTTGCCAGTGGTGTGGGCGGTTGCTGTTGGCTCCTTAAAAAATAAACTGATTTTGGTACCGCTGGCATTGTTGCTCAGCGCGTTTGCGCCTTGGGCGATTCCGCCGCTATTGATGTTGGGCGGTGCGTATTTATGTTACGAAGGATTTGAGAAAGTAGCCCACAAGTTTTTGCATAGCGATGCCGAAGACAAGGCGCATGAAGCCGAAGTGTTAAGCGCCGTAATGCAACCCGAAGTGGACATGGTCGCATTTGAAAAAGACAAAATCAAAGGTGCTATCCGTACCGACTTTGTACTCAGCGGAGAAATCATCATTATTACGTTAGGAGCTGTCGCAGAATCTGCTTTTAGCATGCAAGTTGCGGTGTTATGTGCAATTGGACTGATCATGACGGTGGGCGTATACGGCTTTGTCGGTCTGATCGTCAAGCTTGATGATATTGGCCTGTATCTGAAGGTGAAGGAAGGCAGCAAAGCCCTCAACGGATTGCGCCAGACGACTGGCAACGCCTTACTGGCATTCGCCCCACGACTGATGAAATCGCTCACCGTAATCGGTACGATCGCTATGTTTATGGTCGGTGGCGGTATTCTGACGCATCAGATTCCCTTCGCGCATCACCTGATCACCGATCTCACCGCAGCGGCCAGCAATGTGGGTAGTTTGGGCGGTCTGGTCACGACGATCTTGCCATCCTTACTCAATACCATTGCAGGTTTGATCGCAGGTGGTTTGGTGTTGTTGGTGGTTAGTACATTACAAGCGCTGTATAAAAAAATGAAACCGCAAGCCACTGCTGAATAAAGTGCATTGAATAGCGAAGTGCATTGAATAGTTCAAGCTTGATTCAAAGTTAGGTAGCAAATGCGCTCAATTAAAGGCACGAATGACAGCGCAATGTGCTACCAGCGAGTTGATCGACAAGCGACTTTATTTTTTTAAATCAGCACTTTGCGCTACGCTTTCTTTGAGTAATTTATATTGCGCATCCAGCGTCACTTGATTTGGATCATGGCCGGCATGCGGTACCAGGACAAACGCTTTTTTCGGTGCCGTGATGCTGTCAAAATACCGTTGTGCTATCTCTGGTGTGGATAGCAAATCCTCTTCTCCCTGGACGAGGAAAAATGGCACATCAAACTGAGTCCCCAGTTTGGGTAAATCGACTTTTGAAAACATCCCGTCGCCATTCATTCCCACAAACTGAACGAAAGAATATTCTTCACTCTCTTCAAAATCCGCGAGTATTTTTGGCGTTGTATACGCTGCAGCGGGTACCCACCAGTTGGCCGGTGGTGGTGTACTGACCTTCGCTTCATATTTGCGCAGGATGCGGCGCACGATGCCAAAGTTACGCGGATTTGTCCAAGGTGGAGCGCCTATGGTATCCAGTGTGGTGAGCGTCGCCTTATCATCTGTGGCGCGTGCCAGCGCCTGTAGTTTGGTATATGTCGCCGTCTGGTTATCGCGATAACTCACCACTTGCGCAGTACCGATATACGCTTGAAAAAGTGCCGGTTGCGCTTTGACCATGTACACACCCAAAATAGAGCCCCACGATCCGCCCATCAGGATGAGTTTCTTTTGCCCTAAATAATGGGTCAGATAAGCGGCCAGTTCGACGCCATCATTACTCAATTGCTCTAACGTCAGTGTCGCGCCAGTTGCTGGTTTGTTCTCACCATAAGTTAAGCCTGCGCCACGCTGATCCCATAGCGCTAGCGTGAAATCATTCTCCCAGTCAGCATACATGTTCGCAGCATAAGGCGTGAGCGGATTGCCGGGCCCACCATGCACAATCAGTATCACTGGATTAGCGCAGCTATTCCCTTTGATCGTTACCCATTGTTTGATCCCCCCAATAAGGACGAACCGTTGTTCATTAATTTTTTGTGTCTTTGATTGGCATACCAGAGGCGGTATTTTGTCTGATGACGTTGCCGTGCTTGCAGTGCCGCTTTGCGCTAGTGCGAGCGAAGAAAATAAAGCAACAGCGCTGGTGCACAATACAGAAAATACGGCAGATAGTTTTTGCATTAGCTACTTTCGAAATGATGCCATTCATATGGAATACAGCAGTATTGATTGCGTATTTTTAAAGTACGTTCTTATCTTGCTCAGCGTTACAATCTTAGCTGATCGGTGACGACAACGATCACTATTTTCGATCAAAAATTACAATCAAAAATTGCGATCGATCCTCTTCCAAAATGGTTGCACAATGCGGCCGCGTCTAGCTGCTTGATATAACAAACCGACAGTGACAACCACCACGATGATGAATGCAATTGCAGAACCTTCAATGCCAAAAGCGCCGCCCGTCATCCAGTCCGGCCCATTCATTTTGCTGATCCATAAACCATTGCGTACCGGATGACCAGACACCGCAACCGAAAAAATGCCATCCTGAAAAAAATTCCACGCCGCGTGCATTGCCACACACATCCACAATCTACCAGTCAGCATAAAGGCAGACGCCAACCATAAACCGGCAGCGGTGATGCTGGCAAAGCCAAGTACCGTGATGTTGTCGTTCACCAGATGCATGGCACCAAAGACCACCGCAGATGCCAGCAAGGCTAACCAGCTTCCCAGTGATTGCTGAACAATGCGAAAGAATACGCCACGCAGCAGTATCTCTTCTACCAATCCAATCGTCAGATGCATCAACAGGGGGATCAAAATCACAGTCCACGAGGACGTAGCCGTGATCTGAAAACCGCCCATCAATGCGATGATGCCCACGGTCGCGCACACCATCAAACTACCGAGCAAAAAGCCACCGCTAAATTCTTGTGTAAACCCACGCAAAGACAGCTCGGTAACGGCACGTTGTTCGATCTTGCGCACATACATTGCATAGCAAAAATAGCCAATGAGTGCGCCAGTCAATTGTCCGAGTTTGACAAATAATTTGTCGTCGAACATCTTCGATGAGACGGCCTGTATTAATAAAAACGGTAACATGAACGCGATCAGCGCCAGCACAATCCGTGTCAGCGGGAAGCGCAAAATACGTTGACCAAGTGGGAGGGCGATGCCAGGTTGTAGGATGCTGGAGGACATAGAAGTGTCTCTTAAAAATAGTCGTGGACGGGATGAACAAAGTGAACAGCCACGACTGTACCGTCCGCCCCCATGAGCAAACAAGTCTGGTGCGACCAACTGCAGAATACGCGGGATGGGTTGTGAATCTTTAGGATAAATGTGCGATGGAGAAGAGCTTTGCGAAGGGCGTCGATCGGTCAGATCACAGCGGCAATAACAACGGCGGCCTCCTGATCTTCACAAATAATGGGCATGCGATATTGACCTGAAAATACCGCCAATATCAATATACTCCCCATTTATTTTTGAAAATAAGGCTCATTGTCCAATGATTATATGGACAATAAAAATATACTCGGGTCAGTAATAGGAGAAGCTAACATCAGCAACCAGTAGCTTACCCAGTCGCATGTAATGTCGCATTAGTTTGATCGTTGGCAGACCAAAATCAGGTGAGTGCGTCAAGCGAGCACGTTAAGTGTGTACCTTAAGTGTGTACCTTACGTCTGTACCTTACGTCTGTACCTTACGTCTGTACCTTATGTGTGTACCTCACGCGCTGGCATCAAACAAATTGCCGACGAACGAGGTATTTTGAATGTTCGCCACCACCACTTTTAAAAAACCTTGTAAGGACGACTGACTAGGATTGCCACCGCTAGTCGTTACCAGGTTGTTAAAAGAATCCTGCAAGTTCTGCAGCGATGAGTTGGTGCCGCTAGTGCTGCCACCACTGCCCAGTAGATCCGCGATGCTGCCGCTGCTGCCAAGACCGCTACTATTGTTATCCAACTGCGTAATCAAATTCTGAATACTCGTCTGTAGTTGTATCGTCCCGCTGGTTGGATCTAATTGCACCGGCGTCGCCGATTGGCCGGACGATCCAGATCCGGTCAGCAAATCTGCCAGAGAGCTTGATGATGACCCAGAGGACGATCCTGACAATAACCCCAGATTAGATAAGCCAGAAGCCGACGAGCCCGAAAGCGACCCCAGCAAGCTACTCAAAAAATCCGACGACGATTGCTGAGTATCACCAGAACTGCTAGAGCTATCCAACAGACTGGTAATGCTGGACCCCGCATTAAACTGCGCCAATGACAATTGCAGCGCTGCTGCCAGACTGCTGTTATTGCCGCCAATGCCAGTAGTTGCCGATGTGCCAGTTGTGGTGGTGGAGGTCGCGCTGGTATTGTTGACGGTCGAGGCCAAAGCGGTACCATCTAGCGCCAGCGACTGCGTCAAATTACTAATGCCCTGATAGCTATTCGATCCTATGGATGAAATCGACATACGCCCCTCCGTTAAATATTGTTTAATCAGTTTCACGACCTGTTTCTGGTGATAGGCGCTACTTCAGCCTGTCCCTCGCCACCGTCTTTTTATTTTCTACGACAACGATGTCGATTGCAATGACACTTTGAAAACTACGGTGTAACTCGCTGTAACAATCTTATGCAAGACTGATCTAAGAATCGTGATCTGAGAATCGTGATCTCAGATGCATGATCTCAGATTCAGCAACCCAGTGGCTAAAGTACAAAGCAAGCGCAGGCGAAAATCATATACTCCCCATAAATTTATAGAAATATGCCTCATTGTCCAGGGATTAATTGGACAATTAAAATATACCTAGTGAGAGTATCTGTAAGCAGGGTGTACTATGCGCACCGATAATACTGAAGTGCAGTTACGAATAATTTAAATGAAGCCGAGATAAGTTGTTCATAGCGCATCTATAATCAGAAAATTGAATTATTTCCTCCTGAGCCAGATTGCTCACTTCAACCTAAACAAAATTGCAGATGTCCTCAATGTCACGCGGTTTCTTCCGGCAGTCATTTAGTTGTTTTCATAAACCTATCCCCTATGTCAGCATCATCATCGCCTTGTGCAGCCCATTGATTGCCCGTGCAGGTGCGCTCAACGCCGCCAATCTGGGTTTTGAAGAATTGCAGGCCGGGCAAAACCTACCCACTTCTTGGAACCTGATGGTACAAACCCACACCGTCAGTGCCGATTGCCAGATCGCCAAAGAGGGAAAATGCTCACTCAAATTAGAGAGCAACCCGCAGACGCAAACAGCAATCATGACCGTCGTCGCCCAAACACTAGATGCCAGCACGGCAGGCGGCCACCCCTTACATTTATCTGGCTGGATCAAGACCAAAGACCTTCGGAACGGGCGTGCGGTGCTGATATTTCAAGTCAATGGCAAAGCTCAAAATGTCTTAGCTAACACCATACTTGGCGAACAGGGTCCGACCGGTACTAGCGACTGGCAACGCTTTGAGATTCAAGTCCCCGTGCCGGGTAACGCGGCAGTCATCTATTTTGGTATCGGACTTTCAGGCACCGGCACAGCTTGGTTTGATGTAAGCCCTCCATAAACCCCAGATAGCGAGCAGATTTCGTGATTTTTATCGATTTTCGTTCAAAGGTGTGATTCAGGAGAGCTGGCTTAATTTT
>NZ_JBEONQ010000036.1:0-51211 GCF_040544445.1 Undibacterium sp. GrIS 1.8
TCGGCTCAGAAACCCAACGTCCGTTTGCAGTAGTGATTGTTGGCGGCATTGTCTCAGCAACTTTTTTTACCCTGCTGTTACTGCCGTTGAGCTACCGCTTATTTAAGGATAAAGCGAAGGAAGAAGAGGAGTAAGGGAAAGTAATGACGATCGATGAATTAATTAATACTCCCCATAGGTATATTTTAATTGTCCATACATTATTTGGTCGATATAGGATTTTTATAGAAAATTATGGGGAGTATATTAAATTGATTAGCCAAAATTTGACCAAAAAGTGACTTAACCGTCAATTTATTGACTTAGGAGAATACGATGTCCAAGAAAGAAATCACCATACCAAGATTGATGATCTGCTTGCTGAGTATCTGTGCTGCGCTGGCAATCAGTACGCCAAATGTCTTTAGCCATGAAGCTGATCTGGAACCAGCGGCCAAAGACAATCTTAAGCATGGCTGGGTAACCAATCTCTACGACGCGAAGTCTGATCGCAAAAACTTGCCTGAGTGTCTGGAAAAACTCACGGACTCAGAGCGCGACAATAAGCATTTCGCCAAAATACATTACCAGCATGCACGTCGTGGCTTGAATACCATCGCTGAAGTGCCGGAATCCATGAGCTTAAAATTGGATGATGAAGTCGAGTTAGTGCCAGAGAATTGCGAGAAAGGGAAGTTTGCCCATATCGTTAAAGTCTTGCCTGCTCATTAAACAAGCATCAAAATGTATTGGCGAAATAGTTGGTGATCTCTGACAAAGTCACATCGGCTGTACGCTGTTTACATGATCTGAGCAGCAACGCTCTGAACAGCCGCCGTCATTTCGATCTCTACCTTGTAATCGGGATGAATCAATTTGGCGCCTGTGGTCGAGCGTGCCGGAGCGTGGCCCGGCGCTACCCATGTGTCCCAGGCATCATTCATCGCGGCATAGTCGCCCACTGATGCTAGATAAATTCTGGCGGAAACAATATTCGTTTTATCAGCGCCTACTTTGGCCAGCAGACGATCGATAAAATGCAAAATTTCACGGGTCTGTCCCATTACATCTAAGGAGGTATGCTCCGCGACTTGTCCTGCGATATAAATTAATTTAGCGGCACCAAGATCGACTACGGTCATCTCGCTAAAACGTGATCCCATTTCAAAACGCAGAATTTCCATATCGTCTCATTCTCTTTTTGTTTGCTTATTTTGTTACCGAGGGCAGCGCATTGGCAATGCTATGTTGGCCTTGCTATCCGCGCCTCGCTATTTTGATGCTGCCATGTCTTTAGTCACCGTTGCAGAATTTCTGTTCCACCAGCCGCCACCTAAGGCCTGGAACAATGCAACGGTATCTGTCAAACGCGCCGCCTGCGCCTGTACTAAATTTAACCGGGATTGCTGATACGCTTGCTCGCTGCTCAACACATTTGCGCTACTGATATCGCCTAATGCCAGCTGCCGCTGAACAATCGCCAGACTCTTGGCAGAAGCCCGCTCTGCCCTTTGTGCGGCTTTTAGCGCAATCGCATCTGATTGTATCGCGATCAAGGCATCCGCCACATTTTGGAAAGCAATGATCACAGTCGCGCGGTATTGCGCAGCCGCTTGATCATACGCTGCCTGCGCTGCACCCTGCCGATGTTTTAGCGTACCGCCTTCAAAAATAGGTTGCGTGATATTGCCTGCCAAAGTCCAAAAACCGGTACCCGCTTTAAACAGATCACTGATAGAACTGGCAGCAGAGCCATAGGTATTCACACCCAAACTAATATTCGGCAAACGGTTAGCAACAGCAACACCAATCGCGGCACTGGCGGCATGTAATTGCTCCTCCGCAGCGCGGACATCTGGTCTATGCTCGACCAATGATGCGGGTAGCGTTAGCGGTAACTCAGCTGGCAGTTGCAAGCTGTCTAGCGTGAAGATCGTAGTGGCAAGACCGGACGTATATTCGTTATTAGATTTGTCCTTGGGTCCGCTCTTGGGTTC
The DNA here is from genome assembly GCF_040544445.1 of Undibacterium sp. GrIS 1.8. Classification (NCBI taxonomy): domain Bacteria; kingdom Pseudomonadati; phylum Pseudomonadota; class Betaproteobacteria; order Burkholderiales; family Oxalobacteraceae; genus Undibacterium; species Undibacterium sp. GrIS 1.8. The sequence continues at coordinate 1,977 of NZ_JBEONQ010000036.1, forward strand.
GCTCTCAAACCCATCCGGCAAGCGCCCGGCAAGCGCACTTAATAAATCTCTTTGCAGGGCTAATTGTTTTTCTAAGGATGGCAACGCCACTTCTGTATTTGCCAGCGCAGCCTCTTGTGCCGCGACATCAATCTGTGCGATTTGTCCCAGCGCATACTGACGTTGAATCATCTTCATCAACTGAGTCTGACTGGCAATAATTTCTTTGGTCGCTGCGATCTGACCACGTAAAGCAGCCTCTTGAATTGCTGCCATCACGACATTAGACGTCAGCGTTAAATAGCTGGCTTCCAACTGAAATCGTTGTGCCTCTGCCTGCGCCTGCAAAGACTCGGTCTGGCGGCGATTACCGCCAAACACGTCTAAGGTATAAGACACGCTGACCTGTGCCGTATGCAAGTTGTAATAGCTGGCGCCGGAGGACGCCGGGCTGGCCAGGGTACCGGCAATTTTCTGTCGTGTTGGCAAATACGACGCTTCGACTGATGGGAACCACGCGCCTTGCTGCGCATAGACATTTTCCATCGCGCCACGCAAAGCGGCCTGCGCTGCTTCTACATTCGGATTTTTTTTAAGACTTGCCGAGACCAAGGTACTTAATGCAGGCGATTGAAATAGCTCCCACCACTGAGCGGGAATATCACTTTGGATAAATTTTTGTGCCTCCAGATTTTTATCTATGCCGCTATCCGGTGGATTTTTCACGCTACCGTTTGATGTAGGAACGGATGCAGTACCAGACATATAAGCCGACGGCAGCATAGTCGCCGGACGCACATAATCAGGCCCTACAGCACAACCAGTTAACAGCAGCAAGCCAGGGATGGGCGTCCAATATGCTCGTATTTTTTTCATTGCATTCTCATTCACAATTTTTGCCACGACGTGCTCTACAACATCAGCAGGTTTTTTAAATAAATTGTGAAACATAGGATGCTTCATCAAGAGCCGGTTCAGATTTTTCATTATCGATTCTGCCTTAATCGCAAACCCCAGGTTTTGCTCTCGAACAGACGTTCCATCGCAAAATAGTAAGTGGGTAGAATAAATAAAGTCAGTAAGGTTGATACGATCAAACCACCGACGACTACGGTTGCCAGTCCACGCTGGACATCCGTACCAACGCCGGTTGCCAGCGCCGCAGGCAGCATGCCAAAGGCAGCGACAGTCGCCGTCATCAAGACCGGGCGCAGGCGCTCGGTTGCACCTGCGATGACAGTATCGTTTAGCGGCAGACCTTGGCCGCGTACACGGCGGAAGTTAGCAACCATGATGATGCCGTTTTGTACCGACACTCCAAACAAGGCAATAAAGCCGACTGCGGTTGCGACGTTTAAAGTCTCACCAGTCACATGCAAGGCAACCAGTCCACCTAAGGTCGCCATTGGCACCACACCCAAGATTAAAATGACCTGACGGATTTTTCCAAACTGGAAGAACAGTAATACGGACATGAGCGCCAATACCACGCCTAAAATAACGATTAGCCTTGCGTGAGCCCGTCGTTCATTCTCAAACTGCCCTGCCCATTCGAGCCGAATTTTCTGTGGATTAATTTTGATCTCGGCATCAATCCTTTGTTGCGCTTCTGCCAGATACGAGGTTAGATCACGTCCACGATTATCGATACGAACGGTGATCTGACGTTCACTCGCCTCATGTGAAATCGTGCTTTCTCCGGTCTTGAGTTTGATGCTGGCAACTTGCGATAAGGCGATCTTTGCGCCGGTTGAGCTGTTTAACGTCAGGCTACCCAAGGACTCAGGATTGTTTTTGCTGGCTTTAGGAAAACGTGCCGTCACATTGTAAATACGATCGCCCACATACACAGATGAGATTGCCGCACCGCCAACTCCGGTCTGTATCAGGGCTGCGATATCTGCTGTGTTAATACCGTAACGTGCAGCCTGTTCTCTATCCACTTTAATCACGACTTGCGGTATCGGCGGCTCCTGGAATAAGGATGCCGAGGCAGTGCCGCGTATCGTCTGCAAAATATCGACAATCTGATTACCGATACGACGATTTTCTCTCAGATCATCACCATACACACGCAAGACTAAAGGGCTGTGCGCACCACCGATCGCGTCATTCACACCGTCAATAATCGGCTGACTGATGCTGATAGAAAATCCCGGCATAGTGGCAAAACGCTGATTCAGACGTTTGATCAGATCGGCCTTGCTACCGCCATTGGGCCACTGATCGTAAGGCTTTAATCCGACGGGTATTTCCATGTGCGATGGCGTCCACGGATCAGTACCATCATCATTGCGACCAAGCTGTGTGACAACGTAAGAAATTTCCGGAAACTCTTTTAAAGTTCTGCGCAAATCACTCGCCATCTCATTAGCTTTGTCGATAGAAATACCGCTTGGTACTTGCACCTGCAGCCATAGCGCTCCCTCATCAATATCAGGTAAAAATTCGCGTCCCGCTGTGGAGCCGAGAATGATGACGCACACCAGCGTCAATGCGCCTATGCCGTAGGCAATCCAGGTATTTTCTAACGAATGACGCAACAGACTGGTATACCTTTGCGTTAGCCAGACTAAGGGGCGGTTATGGAATATTTTGCGCGGTTTGCGCAGGGCGGTAAACGCAAGTCCCGGGATCAATACCAGTGCGCATACTAGAGCACCTAACAAGGCATAAGAAACCGTGTAGGCCATCGGTGTTAACAACTTACCCTCAGCACGCTGGAATGCGAATAAGGGGATGTAGGCAGCGATAATAATCAAGGTCGCAAAAAAAATCGGGCGAGCCACTTGCCCTGTCGTGCGCAAGACATCTTCCTCTGATAATTCAACATCAGGATTTTTCTCCCGACGCAGCAAGATCGCCTCCATAACGACAATCGCGCCATCGACAATAATGCCAAAATCAATCGCGCCGAGCGAGAATAAATTAGCGGGCATTTTGGTCGCCGCCATAATAATAAAAACCGTGACCAGCGCGATCGGAATTGCCACGGCAGCTACAACCGCGCTACGTGGACTACCCAAAAATAAGATCAGTACCAGGCAGACTAAACCTATCCCTTCCAACACGGTATGGCTGACTTTATGCACCGTTAGTTTGACCAGATCATCACGGTCAATGTAGGGCACAATCTTGACACCCATAGGCTCCAGCTTTTTGCGTAGCTGCTCTACTTTTGCATGCACGCCTTGCAAGACCATAGAAGGGTTCTCATATTTAAGCATGAGCACAATGCCTTCTATGGTGTCTGGATTATTGTCTTTACCCAGAATGCCTTCACGTTCCTGATGTCCGTATTGCAGCTTACCAAGATCACGTAGCAGTACCGGAACACCGTTATTTTGCGTGACCACAACCGTCGCCAGATCATCCAGCGAATGCACCTGCCCTATGCCGCGGATGACATAACTTTGTTCGCCACGCGCAATCCGGCCACCGCCTGCATTGGCGCTATTGGCGTTGATCGCCGTGACCACATCATTCAACACCACGTTGTAGCGTTGCAGCTGGGTGGGGTCAAGTTCTAACTGAAATTGTTTGGTAAATCCGCCAAAGTTATTCACATCTGCAATGCCGGGTACCTGCTTAAATCCGGGGATCACGATCCAGCGCTGAATCTCGGATAACTCCATCAGATTTTTGGTATCGGATTCCAGCGTATACCGAAAAATTTCTCCCGCCGGCCCAGAAACCGGCCCCAGACCCGGCTGCACACCAGCGGGTAACGTAACTGATGCAATACGCTCCAACACACGTTGGCGTACGAAATAATCATCTGCGCCATCCTGAAACACAAGAGTGATCAAAGACAATGCGAACGTGCTGCTGGAGCGCATCGTGACTAAGCCTGGCGTATTACTCAGCGCGCGCTCTAGTGGCGTGGTGATTTGTTGCTCTATTTCTTCAGCAGCCAGACCCGGCACTTGGGTAGAAACCTGTACCGTGACATCGCTTAAATCGGGATAGGCTTCGACTGCCATTTTTTGCCATGACACGTAACCATACATCGAAATAACAATCGCCAGCACCCATGCCAGATGACGTCGCCGGAAACATAAAGCGATGAGCTGGTTAATCATTGAGCAGCACTCCACCGCGCACGACCACACGGTCTGTTGCAGTCAAACCGGACAAGATGGTCACCTTGTCATTATCTTCATGACCCAGTTCTACGGTACGACGGACAAACGTCCACGGAGCAACTTCAACAAATACGGTGATGTCGTCATTGTTCATTAACAAAGCCGAGGTTGGGATCGTAATTGGTGTAATAGAGGTCGGCTCTGACGCCTGTACTCGAGGTGCTGACCCGGTTTTTGTAGTTTGCATAGTTTGCGCAGTTTGCGTAAGCAAAATACTAGCCGTTGCAAACATATTCGGCTTGAGCTTGCCATCCTGATTGGCAAAGCTGATGCGCACTTTATTGCGTCTGGTGTCTGGCTCCAGCACGGCACTGACAAAGGCGACCGTGCCATGAAACGTCTGGTTAGGGTAAGCGGGTAAATTAATATCCGCCGACTGTCCCTTAGCGACGGAAGAGACCAATTGTTCTGGCACATTGGCCGTGACCCAAATCTGGTTGAGATTAGCAACGGTCATCAAACTCGCTGTAGCGTCGTTCAGATAGGCGCCACTGCCTACAGTGAGCGTAGTGACCACTCCTGAGATAGGTGCAGTGATGCTGAGTAATCTGGAACTGGCTTTGGTGTGAGTGTTGATGGCAGTAGCATTACCAGTATTGCTGGTATTGCTGGTAATGCTGGTAATGCTGGTATTACCAGCGTTGCTTTGGGGCGTGTTTGTGGAGCCATTCAACACCTTCAGACGTGTTTCAGCACGTCGCGCTTCTGCTTGGGCTTGTACATAATTGCTAGTCGCTTGCTCAAAATCTTTGGCGGCATTACCACCCGCAGCATTCACACCACGCGCGCGCTCCAGCGCTTTGTGCGATAACTCAAGGCCGTCCTGCGCTTTATCAACATCGGCATAGGCTTGTGCCAAATCCGGCGAGCTGATGAGCGCCAGCACCTGCCCTTGTTTAACAACATCGCCCAGCTTTACTTTTAACTCCACCAAACGCCCGGTCAACGGCGGCAAAATATTGACTGTCAACGAAGGGTCCGCCTCCACCGTCGCAGGTACGGTGATGATGTGCGATGGCGCCGACGTCGCCACTGGCAAAACAGCTAGCCGGGATCGCAAAGGTGATTTTGCGGGGACGCTAATTTTATCGCCCTGCCTGACCATCATTTGTTCCTCATCTGATGTTTTGGCAGTTGTTGCACCAGCAGAGGCGGACAATTTGTCAGCGATCAAAACCACCAGCGCAAAGCTACCAAGCATCGCAACAAGCACCGTAAGACGTTGACGATTTTTTGTGATCGTGGAAATAGGATTTATCATTTTCATTGAGGTTTGCCTCATTGTTTATTTACACGACAATGTCAGTGCTGCAGATTTTTGGTCTTAACGACCAGGGGGCTAGTCTGGGTATATTTTTACCGGGAAGAAATCCAGACGGTGATCTGTCTTGGGACTACTTCTCAGATGAGCAAGCAGAGTACGCATAGTTAACAACCAGCCACAATCAATTCAGAACCATTAAGTTTTGAATTGAGCCTTGAATTTGGCCTAGAGTTTATTTGCGGTATTTGACCTGAGAATGACGTCAGAACTCAGGTGTTGCATTTTAACGATGTGTGTCTGAAGAAATACTTAAGAAGTCCTGAATTTTTCTTCAGAATTGATGAAGAGAGAGTGAATGCTATCGCGGAGTCAGGAGGATTTAATCTTAAGAATCCGGGCGGAGATTTGGGTGGAGATTGGAGCAGTGACTAATAATTTAGCGACTCCGTGATTCGTGCGGCGATTCAGACAATCATTACTATGGTGATTCATCAAAATGCCGGGCTAACAAGGTGAATAATAAGATTGATATACAAGCAGAACACTATTGGAAATCAATATACTCTCACTCTGTATATATAAGTCGTCTAATTAAATACTGGACAATAAGGCATATTTTAAAAAAATAGAGGGGAGTATATTAATTTAGCGAGAAAATCAACATCCGCCAGCATTACGTAATGCACGATCTCCGAGGATGCGTACTAGCGCATACATCAGCCCTAAAAATAGTATGAGTGGTGCTGCGATATTTGCGTAGGCTAGCGGCAAAAATAACCAGGACAGCGCATATCCCAAGCCACCAACTACCAAAGCCCAGCCTGCAATCCGGCGCATTGCGAGACCACGTGCTGTGCTTACTTGTTTGGGAATGCTGTTGGCGAAGACGACAACGATGACTCCCATCATTACGCCATTACTCCGCTCGGCAAACTGACTGACTAATCCATCCGCCCATCCCAACGGTATAAGCAAAGCAAGTCCCAGCAGTGAGCCGGCCAGCGCTATAGCCTGAGTAGTTTTGCGACGATTAACTTGGCCTGCCGAACCAACTGCTGCGCCTGTTGGTAACAACTGACGAGCGATCCACGCGATACCGATGATAGCGAGCGCGAGGACATACGGCCAAGGGCGGGCAAGATGGAGGTAGCACAGATAGCCGCTGGCAAAAACTACCCATGTGCTGATGAGGATGGCGAATGCGCGGAGCGGTTGATCGGAGATAGTTTTCATCATTTTCCTTCAGTTTGTGAGGATGGCGATTGAGCATCTGGCACTGCTGCTGATGTTAATGGTGGTGACATTGGTGATGAGTCCGCCTTAAGCTGACTGCCCAGCAGTTGGGCAAACCCAAGCAAGGCTTCCTCCAGTACCGAGAGTTGCAGGCAATACACGATGGTCTTGCCTTGTTTTGAGGAAGCGATCAAATCAGCTTCACGCAAGATAGAAAAATGGGCTGACATGGTGGGTTTGGACACGTCAAAATAGTCCGCTAACTCGCCTGCCGTTTGTGGACCATTGCGTAGTAGCGCCAGTACCTGACGGCGAGTCGGATCGGAGAGGGCTTTAAATATCTGATTCATGTTTTGAAGATTAGCTAATCATCTAAATGAAGTCAAGGACTTATTTAGCCATTGATCTAAATGATGTGTTTAATAAGTTGCGCAGAGGGAACGTGGCAATCAGGAGGAGAAAGTAACCGCTGTGACGAACTAAAAAAGTAATGAGGAAGCCAACTAAGTTAATAGCGAACAGCGTAAATCAACGATCAACAAGCAGCTAAAATTTGACGAGGCATATCGAATTGCTGTGCGAGCAAGGAGTGCATATCGGCGACTTCCAAAGGACGATAATACAAATATCCCTGGAAATAATCACAGCCGATATCTTTCAGGAATTGCTCCTGTTCGAGGTTTTCTACGCCCTCTGCTACTGTCGTACAAGATAAGATGCTGGCTAGCGAGACAATCGCTTTGATGATCATTTCACTTTTTTGATTATTGCCAATCTGCGCAACAAACGAACGATCAATTTTGACGCTGCGGGCGGGGAAATGGCTGAGTTTTGATAAGGAAGAATAGCCAGTACCAAAATCGTCTATCGCAATACCAAAGCCTTTTTCTTTTAGCGCATTTAAATGTTCTACTGCCAGAGATTCGTTCGCGATTAAACCGGTTTCTGTGATTTCAAATTCCAGATATTGGGCTGTCACCGCATACTGGGCACAAGTACGCTCTATCAGTTCCAGTAAGTCGCTACGCGCCACATCAGAGGCGGACAGATTTACCGCCACTACCGGGCTGTCGCCAAATTCATCTAGCCATTGCCGGATTTGTGAGCAGGCGCTATCGAGTACGAAATTGCTGATCTCGCGGATTAAACCAGCGCGCTCTGCAATCGGAATAAATTCAACCGGGGATACATTTCCCAAGCTGGAGGACTGCCAGCGTATCAGCGCCTCTACTCCAGCCAGACTGCCGTCTTGTGTGATCTTGGGTTGATATACCAGTCTGAATTCACGCTGCTTAAGGCCATTAATAATATCGACTTCAATTTCGATACTGCGCCGGATTTCTGATTCGTCCTCATCATCAAATAAGGTCGCACCCGATTCGCTGGAACGGCGCGCGGTGTCTAGCGCCAATTCACTACGGCGTATCAGATCATCGGCTTCGGTCTCGTCTGTTCTGACCAGCGCGATACCTGCTGAAAACTGAACCAGCAAAGTTTCACCATCGATCAAAATCTCTTTAGGCAAGGCATGTCGCACACGCTCGACCAGTTTAATAATATCGCCCGGTGTACTGTATTGCTCGACAACGAAGGAGAAAACAATACTGCGTAAGCGCGCACAAAAACAATCTTGCGGCAGAACAGTGGATAATTCTTCTGCGAAGCGACGCAGTAATTGATCGCCAAAATGTACACCTAATTTTTGATTCGCATGACGGATACTATTCAGGCGAAACGAGACTAATGCAGTCACTTTATCTGGCGTAGGATTTGCCAGAATACGCCGCAAATGCTGGCGCAACATATCGCGGTTAGGTAAATTGGTTAGGGTATCGTGATTGGTCAAAAAGCTCTCACGCTCCTGACTCAGTTGCAAGGCATTGTGCATCGAGTACAAGTGCGAAACATCACGCAGCGCGACGATATAGTTTTCGTTTTTGGTCTGAGAAATATTTTCCATCGAGACCAATTTACCGTCACGCGTCCGGTATGCGGACATACGTAGATTGGCAACCTCTTCATTAGCGATATTATTAATAGCTGAGCTAGACGCAGATGTGTTTACTTTGAGGCGAACACTATTATCTAAAGACAACCAGTCAAATAATTGGCTGCCTCTGGTGTCATTGGTGTCTTTGCTGTCAGTAGCCCCAAGAATAGTAGAGCCATTCGCGGATACCTCCGTCACACATCCCAGTAAAGCATTCGCCAGATTATTCGCTTGCAAAATTGTGCCGTTGGTATCAGTCAATACCAGCGCACTTCCCGCATTTTGAAAAATCTCGTGATACTGTGCATGGCTAACCTCAAGCTCGACACTGGTCTTGCGATGACGGGCAGCAGATGCATCCAGAGCATGTAGGACGCGAAATACTGCCAGCGGCACACAAACATTAAAAAATAGGAATAGCAAAGATTGAACATAGCCATGACTATCTGGCAGCGTGATGTTAATACCAGGAAAATGGAAGATCGGTTGATTATTCAGTAACAGCAAAAACGGCAAGCTATTCACCAACATCAACCCAACTGCCAATCGGGTATTAAAAAATAATCTGGCGATGATGGGTGTGGTGTAGATAAAAATCACACCGAGTTTGGCGATTTCAAATTGATCAATAAAACTGAGCATAGCAAACGCAGCGCCATATACCGTGCCGATTAATACACCCGCACTTAAGGCAACATGGCGCGCTGAATAAAACAGGCCGATACTCAAGGCAAGGTAAAACAAGCCCACAATCCATAAGACGTGATAAGCCCCGACAGCAATCGCTTTGAGCGAACTATCAACGGCTACTATTGCTTCCAACAAAAAACCTGACACCAAAATAATACGCAAAGCGCTTATTTTCCATACGGTGTGCTCTGTTGGATCTAACCCGCTTTCGTTAAGCGAAAGCCAGCGGAACATGGTTGAACATGGGAGACATTAGAGTAATTTTATTTCCACATGGAAATTTAGATTATCGCATAAAATGCTGCGAGGACTCAATTAGCATGCGTCCTTCGGGTTAAACCAACAATAAGTAATACACCTCATTGCGACCACCATATAGTGACTAGGCATGAACTAAAACATCAAATATCTTGACACTAGACGACTGGTCTAATAATATCTTACGTTATGGACAGATCAGATCAATATCAAGATACCCGAGAACGCATACTCGCCATTGGCCAAGAGCTGATCGTGGGGCGTGGCTTTAGTGCGATCGGCTTGAATGAGATTTTGACTCGCGCAGAAGTGCCTAAAGGTTCTTTTTACCACTACTTCCAGTCTAAAGAAGGCTTTGGCGTTGCGTTGCTAGAACGCTACTTTGATGATTATCACGCCTGCTCTGCTTTGTTGTTTTGTAACGAATCGATCAGTTTGCGCGAACGTTTGTTAACTTACTTTGGCAACTGGCGCAAAGTTGCTGACAATAGTCAGTGTCAGGTCATGTGCCTCGCGATAAAACTAGCCGCTGAAGTCGCGGATTTGTCAGAGCCGATGCGTATCGCTTTGAGCAAGGGCATGACGCGCATCATCGAACAAATCGCACAAGTGCTGGAGCAGGCGCAGGCAGAAGGTAGTTTGTCCAAGCAGTTAGATGCCGCACAACTGGCCGAATCTTTATATGGCATGTGGGTTGGAGCGTCGTTATTGACCAAGGTTAACCACGATATCAAGGCAATGGATTTAGCCTATAAACAAACGCAGCAAATGCTACAACCGCTACAAACGCCTTAACAATCAGACTAATGCAATATTAAAGACCAGGTTTTTTAATCCTGATCAAACCGAGACAGGCAATTAATTGCCTTTTATTTTTACTCTAGACTAGACGACTGGTCTATTTTATTTACTCTTAAAGGATACACATGCTTAAGCATTTACTCTCCCCTGTAGCAACCGGCAGCATCCATTTAAATAACCGCGTAGTGATGGCGCCATTGACACGCTCACGTGCAGGACAACCTGGTGACGTACCACGCGCACTGAATGTTGAGTACTACGCACAGCGCGCCACCGCAGGTTTGATCGTCACCGAGGCTAGCCAAATCTCCCGTCAAGGCCAAGGTTACGCCTGGACGCCTGGCATTTATACCGACGCACAACAAGCCGGCTGGAAGCAAGTCGTTGATGCCGTGCATAACAAAGGTGGCCGGATCGCACTGCAACTCTGGCATGTCGGTCGTATTTCACACTCGCTGTTGCAAGAAAACGGCGCAGCGCCGGTGGCACCTTCCGCCATCATCGCGGCCAATAGTCAGTGCTTCGTCGTACAACCAGATGGCACACCTGCTAACGTCCCTACCGAAACGCCACGCGCTTTGTTGTTGGAAGAAATGCCAGGCATCGTTGCGCAATATAGTGCTGCGACAGTACGCGCAAAACAAGCCGGTTTTGATCTGGTGGAAGTTCACGCTGCCAATGGTTATTTGTTACAGCAATTCATGTCGACCAACAGCAATGTCCGTACCGACATCTATGGCGGCTCACTGGAAAATCGCGCACGTCTGACGCTGGAAGCAGTCGATGCAGCGATTGCAGAAATCGGCGCTGACCGCGTAGGTGTTCGCATCTCGCCACACTTCGTCGCACACGGCATTGCTGATACTGAAGCCGAAGAAATGGCATTGTATTTGGCTGCAGCCTTCACCCAGCGTGGCATCGCTTATTTGCATATTGCAGAACCAGACTGGGCAGGCGGTCCGGTGTTGACGGAAGCGTTCCGTAAGCAATTACGTGCTGCATTCAAAGGCACATTGATTTGCTGCGGTGGCTACACCGCCGATGAAGCAGAAGCTTTGATCGCCAGCGGTTTGTCTGACGCCGTTGCATTTGGTCGCCCTTACATCGCCAATCCAGATCTGGTCGCACGATTTGCAGCAGGCGCAGAACTCAATCAGGGTGATCGCACGACCTACTACGGTGGTGAAGAAAAAGGATATACCGATTATCCGACGATGCAAGAAGCGAGAGTGGCGGCATAGATTTGATCGTTGCGCTTCGTTACTAAGTTCGTCATTGAGTTTGGTCACTAAGCTTGATGACTAACTTGATCACTGAGCCTGAAATTTCAATCAGGCTCAGTGGTTGAACATCCGTCAATTTATCGTTCTAGTGCGGGTGGACATCTCGCATCGGTCAGCAAAAGTATCAGCAAAGACGCTGGCTCTCTGCCTGCGCAGGGATGATGAACTGGCGTTTTTTGCCATATCCCTCATAAAATTACTACCCCGGTGTATTTTTTAACGTCCAATGATTCTCTGGACAATACCCTATTTTATTGCTTATACCCCCCCTTATTTCTCTATTTTTATCGCTTACTGCAACCATATTACGCAGGCAATACCAAAGTCACGATCACGCCACCAGCTGGACGCGGACGGTTACGCAGCAAGATGCGACCGCCATGCGCTTCGATAATTTCTCTCGCCAGCGCCAAGCCCAATCCCGTTCCGCTACGCTTGGTCGAATAAAACGGTACCAGCGCGTTTGACATAACGGTATCGATCATTCCATTGCCCTGATCCATGACTTCGATGCGTATCATGCCGTGCAATCGACGCACACCTAAACTGACATGTTCAGGCGCTGATCCTGATTCATGCGCGTTTTTTAACAGGTTGAGTAACGCCTGCTCCATTTGCGCGATATCAAAACTGACCTTCTCATCAGGTAATTCACCGGTCAGGTGGAAATCCATCTGCGACTGCAAGCGAGAAATAAATGGCTGCCACGAGGTCGTTTCTATGCGCGGGGTCGGCAATTTGGCAAAACTCGCATAACCTTGAATAAAGCTTTCCAGGTGGCGGGAACGCTCTTCTATGGTAGATAAAATTTCTGGCAAGCGTTCTGTTTGTCCTCGTCGCAATAACTCTGTGCCAGAGTTGGCGAGTGAGGCAACCGGTGCCAGCGAATTATTCAGTTCATGACTAATGACGCGGATAACTTTTTTCCAGGTCTGGACTTCTTGCCGGCGCAACTCTGCCGTCAGGTGGCGCAACAATAGCAGTTCATGATGCCGTCCGTTCAAACTGAAGTTACGACGTGCCAGGTGATACACCTCCTCCTCGTCATCACCGTTTTGTCTGTTTGCGCCCTCTTTGGCATTGACGGTGAACAAACCGTCGCCACCTTTATCGATGGCCTCGCGCAACGAAGCTGAGAGATGCTTTAACAACGCATCAAGAGTATGGCCTTCTAACTTACGACCCTCGTTGAGCAACTGTCTGGCGGCGATATTCGCAAAAACAATCGGGCCTTTTTCGGCAACCAGCAGCATTGCCACCGGCGTATTTTGTACCATTGTATCCAGCAACAACTCACGCTGAACCAGACTCAGCCGCTGCTCGCGTAATACATCACCCAACGCATTATGGGCATCCACCAAATCCGCCAGCTCATCATGCCGCGGCCAATGCAGTCCAAACGAATAATCTCCGTCCTGATAGCTAATGACGGTACCACTCAGCGCGCGGAATAATGCCAACATCGCTTGCATCTGGCTACGTACCAGCATGACCGTAACCGGCAACATCACCAGTGCGACTAGTAATACTGTCAGACCAAACTCTTTAGGAAAAAAATGCTGCGACGCATAGACCAGAGCAATGCTCATCGTGATTAAAAAAACGGACAGCAAAGTAAATCTGGCTGTCAACGATAAACCTATCTTAGTTTTAGAGTCGTCAGGCCTCACTCAGATCACCCGGCCTTGCTAATACCAAGTCTATCCATGCGCCGGTAGAGCGACTGGCGACTCAAGCCTAACTCCATGGCCGCCTGAGCAATCACGCCGTTTGCCTTACTTAAGGCTTTTTCTATCGTGGCACGATCCAATTCCACCTCTACGCTGACACGCACTTGTGCCGAGTTTGAAATGTCTGACAAGCATGGCAGACCTAAATCACTAGCTTTAAGCTCTGAATCACTGGCAAGCAAACTCGCTCTTTGCATGACATTTTTTAGCTCACGCACGTTGCCGGGCCAGGTATATTGCAGTAACAGCGTACGCGCTGACGGATGTAGCGTTTTAGCAGCGCTTTCACCACGACTTAAGAAATGCATCGCTAAGGGAATGATATCGTCCGGTCTATCTGCCAAGGGCGGTAAATTGAGCTGAATCACGTTCAGGCGGTAATACAAGTCCTCTCTGAAGCTTCCCGCTTTAATCATCGCGGTTAAATCAGCATTGGTCGCACTGATCACTCTGACCTTAACCTGACGCTCTTTGTTAGAACCAAGGCGTTCAAAACGTCCAGTCTCCAACACACGTAATAACTTCATCTGCCCTGCCAGCGGTAAGTTACCAATTTCATCTAAGAATAAGGTACCGCCATCAGCTGCCTCAAACTTACCCTCCCGCGCTTTGATGGCACCGGTATAAGCACCGGCTTCAGCACCGAATAATTCTGCCTCAATCAATTCAGAAGGAAGTGCACCACAATTCAACACAACAAAAGCACCGTCCTTAACACTGGAGTTGGCTTGAATAATTTCGGCAATTCTCTCTTTGCCAGCACCATTCGGCCCTGTGATCAGCACAGATACATCTGAGCGTGCAACCTGACACGCCATGGTCAAGACTCTCTCAGTTGCCGCGTCTTGCCAGACTAAACTGCGCAGATCATATTTTTGCTCCAGCTCGCGTTTATTTTTACGCTCACGCAATACTCGCTGCTGCAAAGCACGATTAGCTTGCCCCAGTTCGATCAGATTTTTTACCGTTGCCATCAGGCGCTGATCGTTCCATGGCTTAGCTAAATAATCCGCCGCACCTGCTTTAATCAAACCGACGGCTGCATCCAGATGCGTCCAGGCGGTGAGCAAAATCACAGGCAAATCAGGATGATGCTGGCGAATCTGATGGAACAAGGCTACGCCCTCTTCACCAGAGGTGGTGTCCGCACTAAAGTTCATATCCTGTATCACTAAATCGACGTTGTTTTTTTCCAGCATCGATAAACCTTGTTCCGGCGATTGCGCGCTGATCGCGGCAATATCGTGCAAAGACAACAGCACCTCCAGTGCGATGGCAATCGAGGGGTTGTCGTCAATGATGAGTACATTAGGCATAGAGAAATTGATTATGGAATATCGGATTAAACCGCATCGTACAACACAAAAAAACAGAACATCACATAAAGTTTTTCCGATACGCCTATAAGATAGGACCGATCACGTTCTAAGCGCCACGTGTCGCCGTAGCAGGTGAAATACTCGCCCCACGCAAAGCAGGCACATACACAGCAGCGACACCCAATATCCAAAACACGCAGGGTGCAAAGAATAAATACTGGAGCGGCAATTTGCTTAACTCAAACTGATTGACCAGTAATTGATTGAGCCCTACTGCGAGCATAGTGCCGAGAACAATTCCGCCGGTCGTAATCAAGATATTTTCGGTAATAAAGTAGCGCAAAATATCGACCTTACGCGCACCCAAAGCCCGGCGCACACCGATTTGCTTGCGACGTTGTGCGACCCACAAAGTACTCATACCGACGATCCCGCTGGCAGTCACCAGCATCAGCAGTACACTTACTGCGATCAGCATCCAGGCCAAAGCCTTATCACTGCGGTAACGCTTAAATCGCTCATTATCTATCGTATCCATTCGAACAATAATTGGCTCTCCGGCTGCTTTAGTCAGTACTGATTCTGCCTCTTTCATTACACGGTCTCTTTGGCCTGCTTCACTGCGAATAAAGTAGGTATTCGATGATCTGACCGTAGTTAAAGGGGCAATAACAGAATCCTCAAACCGTCCTGTACTTTCCGCTTCAGTAGTCTGTAAACTCTCGACGACGCCAATGATTTTCGATTCATCGGAATCATTGCCTGTGCCCCAAAACATGGATTTTCCAATCACATTTGCCTCATTGGGATAGAGTTCTTTGGCTACAGCTTTTGTCACGATCACGACACGCGGTCTTAAATCACTTTGTTCGCGCGGATCATATTCAAGGACGTCATCCGGATTAAAATCACGACCGGAAATCAGTTTTAATCCTAAGGTTTTTACCAAAGAATCAGAGGTATTGTAATTATCAACTGTAGTAGAGGGCAAGGTTTGTAGACGGTCGACAGAAATACTTGAACGACTACCTGAACGCGACATTGGCACCTGCGATGTTTGTGCCACAGAGACTACACCGGGTATCGCACGCAGCAATTGTTTTTCGCGCTGTAATACCGCTTTAAAGTCATCCATTGATTTCCTTTGAAGGCGGCTACTCGTAATATGAAACACACTAGCTTCGTCATTAATACCGCTGGAGCGCACGGATGCTTCTTGCCTCAGCTGGACGATATACATGGCATTGGTCAAAATCGCCAAGCTGATAGCAACCTGTATCGCAACTAACAGCGGTGCTGTTTTATTTCTCAACAACGCAGATAAAATCGGACGGATTTCCATATTGATCCTCTTTACTATTATTGGGATTTAAGTTGTAGCGCTGGCGTCACCTGACATGCGCGCCAGGTCGGGAGTAAGCCTGCCAACACACTGGCACTTACAGCGAGGATGAAGGTCAAAACCAGCATGTTCCAGTCCATCTTCGCCAGCACTGCCATCTCACCCGACTGTCTTGAGATCAGCCAAAGTCCACCGAAACTTAAAACTAATCCAAAAAGACCACCAACTAAACCAATCACACCGGTCTCAATAAAAAACTGCATAAAAATATCTGCCCGACTGGCACCAAGCGCCCTGCGCACACCAACCTCCGACGCCCGCACAGAAAATTTTGCCAACAACAATCCGGCGGTATTCACCAGGCAGAGTAACAAAAATCCAAATGCCAGCCATGCAGATAATTTGCTGTCGTCCCGAACGATTTTCAGGAAGCTCATCCACTCTTTTACGTTCAACAAAAGATTAGGTGCGCCACGAGGATAGCGGCCTACTTTCTTTTGATCTGCTGTGTAAGCATTCAGGTAATTAAGTAGCTTGGTATGATCTGAGGCTGTTGCTGTTTCAAACCAAAATTGTAGCCAAGTGCAATCAGAGGCAAAGATTCCCTTAAAGCCAGCACCCATAGGACCATGACACCACATAGACCCACTTGGTCCTATCTCGACTACGGCTGCTGTGTTGAAAGGAATATAAAACTCATCTTCCCCTTTAAAACTGCCGCCGCTGCCGTTAATCAAATGGGTAAAGCGGGGTAAGGGATTCCATTTACCCAAGACGCCGATCACCTGATATTCATTATTTTGCATACGTAAGCGCTGGCCAAGCGCGCTCTCTTTTCCGAACAGTTTTTCGCTTAAGGTCTGGCTCAATACAACGACTTTGGCTGCATTTTTTTCTTCTGCGGCAGTCCAACCCTGACCTTGCGAAAAAGGAACTTCAAACATAGCAAAATAGTCGGCGCTGACGGCAAGTCCCTGAATATCGGCAACACGTAAATCTGGTCTGGATGGCTCTAATGTCATTTGAACGCCATACACCGCCACACGTCGCACGCCCTGATCCGCTTTTAAAAAATTGGTCACATCAGGATAAGATAATTGTGTTTCTTCAATCGGTGCGCCAGGGACATAGCCTTCCAGCGGAGAGCCGTCCATGACAGGCACAAACAGGCGATCACTCTTTGAGGGGATAGGATCAGTTGACATCATGTGCAAAATCGTCAGCGTAGACACGCTCGCTGCAACCCCGATTGCCAGCGTTAGCACCATCAAACTTGTTAATACCGGATTACGTCGCAGACTGCGGATACCTAGAAAAAAATAATATTGAATCATGGCATTTCCTAGGCAGCGATTGAGTTACTGGCGGACTCTGATTCAGTCTGATACAGCGATGGCGATTGACGTACCAGGTCAGATACCTGGCCATCAATAATATGCACATTGCGCTGCGCTCTGACAGCCAGTTCCGGATCATGAGTCACCATCAGTATGGTTGTACCGCGTGCGTTAATTTCTTCCAGCAACTCCATCACACTGCGTGCCATATGGGTATCCAGATTACCGGTCGGTTCATCGGCTAACAGTAATTTGGGGGAGCCAGCCAGAGCACGGGCAATTGCAACCCGTTGTTGCTGACCGCCAGAAAGCTCGGCTGGATAATGTTTCATACGGGAGGCCAGACCAACTTGTGTGAGCGCCTCCTCAATCCGGCGCTTACGTTCAGCCGCATTAAAACCACGGTAACGCAGTGGGACATCGACGTTATCAAACAAACTTAGATCAGGGATCAAATTAAAGCCTTGAAAGATAAATCCTAACTTCTCATTCCGTAAGCGCGAACGGTCATTGTCATTCATGCCCTTAACATTGACTCCATCCAAAAAATAATCGCCATCGGAGAATTCTTCCAGCAAGCCTGCGATGTTCAAAAACGTCGTTTTACCGGAGCCAGACGGACCAGTGACGGTCACAAATTCGCCCTCTTTGACATGGATTTCAAAACCACGCAACGCATGTGTTTCTATCATGTGGGTGCGATACACTTTGCTGAGATTATTCATGCGTAACATAGTTGTACTCTCGATGTAATTAACTAATGGTTGATATCTGATGACGACGGATTAGGCTTAAAAATTGATGCTGATTTAATATTGAACTGATATTGATATTGATATTGAGCTGGTCATGAGTAGACAATCTAATTGTTGATCGTCACCCGTTGCGCATTTTGGAAAGTGTCGGTTCCGGCGATAACGACCTTATCACCTGTTTTTAACCCTTCTAAAATCTCCACTGAGGTAACACTGGTTGCGCCTATTTTGATCGGCTTTCGCATAGCGACACCGGCTTCGACAACGTAGGCAAAGCGACCGCCCTCACTCTCGACAAAAGGGCCACGGGGGACGATTAAGACATCCGGTTTTTCCTCAATTAATAAGCGGGCAGAGACGCGCTGGCTTTGTCGCAATCCTGCGGGCTGCTGACCGTTAAAACGTACTCGGGCAAGCACCTGGTTTTTGACGACCTCAGGGGATAATGCAGATAACTTACCAATCGCATTGATGCCGTTGATGGTGATCTCTACATTCATACCAAGACCTAGATCGGCAACATAGGTTTCTGGAATTTCCAATTCAACTTCCAGCTGTGATAGGTCGACTAAAGTCATCAGCGGCGTATTCGCAGCGACTACACTACGATTCGCTACAGACAAAGTACCAACGATGCCATCAACCGGCGCACGCAGTCTAAGATCGTCAACACGACGTTGTGCGTTATCACGCACTAAGCGCTGTTGCAGTAATTGGCTGTTCTTGGTTTTCAGCACCAGATCAACATCCTCATTTTCTAGACCTGTCGCCTGCTCTGCATGCTTGGCGCGGATTTGTGCGGATTTCATCGCATCTTGGGCTTTTAAAAAATCGATCTTTGCTACGACACCCAATTGCCCCGCATTCTCAATCCGTTGATAAGTGCGCTCAGCCGAGACCCGATCAATCTCGGCCTGATCGGCATCACGTCTGGCTAATAATTTTTGCTTACGCGCGAGGATGTGCTGACGAGCGACTTCGGCTTCTAACTGTTCATAATTGGCCTGTTCACGTTTAAGCTCATTGCTGAGGTCTGGTGACTCTAGCTCTGCAACGATGTCACCCTTACTGACTTTGTCGCCAGCTTTGACTTTCAAAGTCACGGTACTAGGTGCGGTGGCATATAAAGTGGGGCTGTTCGCAGCAACCATACGGCCATTGACAGCAGCATCTCGGACCAGTTTGCCGCGTGTTACGGTCGCAATACTCAAGCGTGACGCACTGACCGATAGTGCGCTACCAGTCCATGCACTGAGTAAGACGATAGTCGCAATCACGATCACGGCTACGATTACCAGAATCAGGTAAATTTTTTTACTACGCCAGACTGGTGTAGCGGCAATGACAGAATCTTGGGCAGAAGTATCGCGGATCATTTTTAATTTTTTTTGATGTGAGTGTGTGAACGCTGATGTGCAAAAACTGATGTGTAGCCGCTGTATTGCAGTATTCGTGCCAGAGCTAAGTCGTTGATTTATTAAGCATTAGCTTTTTCCGATTGGCTGAATGTAGTGTCCGCAGACTGTCCGCGAACAAATGAGCGGACACTTTTTGAAAACCGCCGGACACGGCAAATTGGGTGTCATCACCCAAACTAAAAAACGGCCCTATGTGCTCAGATTCAGCACAAATATAGGTCGCTGACATCAGTCTTGAGAAAACATAGCAGGCTGCGCCCTCTACTTCAGCACAGACCTGCGACGTCAATTCACCACCGTCACACCACTGGAGAGATGCGTTGACATGTAACAAACGGCAGGGGGACAAAGAAGAGAGCCGGTCGATTTTGCCATTGCCGAGTAAGAAAAAACTCATCAATAAAGACAAGACAAACCCCAGCAAAATAGTTGCTGTTAATTCTAAAATTCGCTGTAAACCCATTAACGGGCGCGAGGTCGAATCGGGATTCATGGTGTACTCCTTGGAAAGAATAATGTTCTTTCAGCACGAAATATGCCAAGTACCAAAATTTCGATAAGCCTATGATTTATATGCTATTTTTTAGAATCACTACTGTATTAACAAAGTGTACGGACAGCGCGTGGTCAGTGACCGCTTAGGGCAAAGCAAGTTATATAGAGTTTTTTAGCAATGAGATTTGGAATGTCCCAAAGCCTGAATGATCGGACAGCTTGCAGCACCTGCACTCACCTCACACTGATGAATTAAGTCCGACAGCATATGTTCCATTTTTTGCAAATCCGCTAGTTTGGCGCGTACTTGCAATAATCTCTCGTTAGCAACTTCACGTATCGCTACCCTGTCATCACCGTCTTCTAGCAATAATAAATGGCTGATTTCATCCAGAGTAAAACCTAATTCCTGCGCTCGTTTGATAAAACGGATGCGGTCCACCAAGGCCACGGGGTAGGCACGAAAACCACCTGTACCGTCACTATGTGGGACAGGCAACAGTTGGCGACGCTGGTAATAGCGTATGGTCTCTACTCCCACACCCGCGACGCGTGCCAAACGTCCGATAGTGTAAAAGCTAGCTGAAGTATTTTCCATAAAGTGCTTGACTACGTAGTTGGGTACGGCGTCTATGATAGATTGAAACAGATATGGCTTACGAAAAATCGCCCCAATTAAGTTGCAAAAGATAAGTTGCAAAAGATAAGTTGCAAAAAATAAGTTGATATAGCGCGGAGTATTTATGATGAATCAAACCCAAAATGAATCAGATGATCTGCATGGCGGATCATGTTGCGGTGGAACAGGAAGTTCCATCACTCCGGCTCCTGTGCCGGCCCTGGATAGTCACGAAGAGAAAAAATATCTCGATCCGGTTTGCGGCATGCAAGTTACTAAAAATCCAGAGAAAATGGCGCGCTACCAAGGTGTCAGTCACTATTTTTGTAGCGCATCTTGCGTCGATAAATTTAATGCAAACCCGGGTGCTTTTGTCAAAACTAAAAAGTTGATTGGCGGATCTGTGTTGTCTGCAACTTCTGCTAACGCTACTGCATCCCCTACCTCACCGCTTCCGCAGTCTTTGACTGAGCCAAACTTAAAAGATACTTGCTGTGACAATAGCAAGAATGGTGACAATGCAAGCAACTCTCAGTTGATTCAACACACCGATCCCGTATGCAATATGCGCGTGGCTGACAACAGCACTCATCAATTCATATATCAACAAAAAATCTATTATTTTTGCTGTGCCGGGTGCCTGAATAAATTTAGCAAAGATCCGCAAACCTATCTCAATCCGCCCCCAAAAGCGGCAACTAAACCCATTGCTAAAGACGCGATTTATACCTGTCCTATGCACTTAGAAATCCAGCAAATAGGCCCTGGTACTTGCCCAAAATGTGGCATGGCATTAGAGCCGATGGAAGCCAGTGCGGAAGAAGATACGACAGAGCTGGATGATATGACACGTCGGTTTAGATTTAGTGTTTTGCTTAGCGTGCCTTTATTATTAATCAGCATGGGCGATATGTTGCCAGCGCTGCAACTGCACGAAAGACTAGCGATGAGCTTATGGTCGACTTCGTTTAGCTGGCTGCAATTTGCGCTCGCCACGCCAGTTGTTTTGTGGGCGGGATGGCCATTTTTTGAACGATCAATCGCCTCGTTTAAATCGCATCATTTAAATATGTTTAGCCTGATTGGCGTGGGTACTGCAACGGCATATTTATTTAGTCTGGTCGCTTTATTGGTACCGCAATGGTTGCCAGAAGCGTTCTTAATGAATGGAATGGCGCCTTTATATTTTGAGGCAGCGGCAGTAATTATTACTTTAGTATTATTGGGCCAAGTATTGGAATTACGTGCGCGTTCACGCACCAATGCCGCACTCAAATCCTTATTGGCACTAACACCAAGCAGTGTTTTTCGACTAGATGCGCAGGGCAAAGAAACCGAGATCGCACTAGACCAAGTACAACTGAAAGATGTCTTAAGGGTCAAACCTGGCGCGCATATTCCGGTCGACGGCGTCGTACTGGAAGGTCGCTCAAATGTAGATGAATCAATGATCACAGGCGAGCCTTTGCATATCACTAAGCAAGCCAAAGATTATGTCAGCGCTGGCACCATCAATCAGCAAGGCAGCTTTAGCATGCGTGCCGAGCGCATTGGTAGCGACACCTTGCTAGCAAAAATTATTCAATTGGTGAATGACGCCGGACGATCACGTGCGCCTATCCAAAGTCTGGCGGATAAAGTCTCTGGCTGGTTTGTACCAGCGGTGATGGGAATTGCCATCTTGGCGTTTGCCGTCTGGGCGATAATCGGCCCTACACCAGGCTTAGCTAATGGCTTAATGGCGGCGGTGTCGGTATTGATTATTGCCTGCCCTTGTGCACTAGGTCTGGCAACGCCCATTTCTATTACGGTGGGTATTGGCCGTGGCGCAACTGAAGGTATCCTGATCAAAAATGCAGAAGCCTTAGAGCTAATGGAAAAAATTGATACGCTTGTCATCGATAAGACCGGTACTCTGACCGAAGGCAAACCTGCCTTGCAACAGATTATTTGCGGTAGCGGATTTACAGAAAAAACCATACTCCAAATTAGCAGCGCATTAGAACAACAAAGTGAACATCCGCTGGCACATGCCATCCTAACTTACACCGAACAGCATCACATCACGCCGGAAAAAATCGACAACTTTACAGCGATCAGCGGTAAAGGCGTTAGCGCCGAATGGAATGGCAAAATAATTCTGTTCGGGAACCGGCAGTTAATGCAAGATCATCAAATCCAGCTACAGGAGTTGGATAAACGCGTCACAGAATTACAAAGCCTTGGACATACCGTCATGCTGCTAGCGGTTGATGGCAATCTGGCCGGTATTATTAGCGTGGCAGACAGCATCAAAGCGACAAGCCTGCAAGCAATACAACAATTACAGGCGAGCGGTTTGCGCATCATTGTCTTGAGTGGTGACAATGCCTTAACCACTAAAGCAGTCGCAACTCAGCTCGGACTAAATGAGGTCCATGCAGATGTACTGCCAGAAGATAAATATCGTTTTGTACAACAACTGCAAGCCCAAGGACGCATCGTTGCCATGGCCGGTGATGGTATCAACGACGCGCCTGCACTGGCACAAGCGAATGTTGGTATTGCGATGGGTGGTGGCACAAACAACAGCAACAGTGGCGGCACCGACATCGCCATGAACAGCGCCCACGTGGTATTGGTTAAAGGTGATTTGCGCGGCATTCTTAAAGCACGTACGCTCAGCCAGCATACGATGAAAAATATCCGCCAAAATTTATTCTTCGCATTTGCCTATAACTTTATTGGCGTACCACTGGCAGCGGGCGCGCTCTACCCTTGGTTTGGCATTCTGCTCAGCCCGATGATTGCGAGTGCAGCGATGAGTCTGAGTTCTGTTTCTGTGATCGCGAACGCTTTACGATTGCGCCACACCAAGCTGTAATTTACGCTACGTGACTATCAATGGGCGCAAGTCCTAATAATATTAAAGATGTAAAATGCTGCTCCCAACTAATCCCCATTGCCGGAGTAATTCCAACATCAACCGGAATACTTAGTTCGTCACTAAGTTCATCGCTAAGTTCATCGCTAAGTTCATTTTAATAAGATTGCTGTTCATGCCACGATTTGTTTTTTCCACCAAAAATTATTTCTCAGATAATTTTGTTTCACGCTTTATTTCTCTCGTCCTGATTGCCAGTGCAGCAACTAATCTCAATGCGAGTAATGCAGTTGCTAACGAAACTAGCACTGCAGAGACTTCTGTAAAAACAAAAACTGCAACATCAAAATCGCTCAAAACATCAAACGTCACATCGGTCACCGTATTTGCGGCTGGCGACATCGCCGATTGCAGAAAAAAAACAGCAGCTGACACCATGGCGGCCAAAACTGCCAACATCATCGAAGCGGGCTTAGCCGCAGATAGCAAAGCCCTTGCAATTTCGTTGGGTGACAATACTTATCCAGTCGGCAATCCAGAAGAATTTACTAAGTGCTACGAGCCTACCTGGGGCAGATTTAAAGCACGCACCCTCCCCTCTCCAGGCAATCATGATTACGACATGCCAGCAGCACAAGGCTACTACAACTATTTTGGTGAACTTGCTGGCCCTGAAAAGCGCGGCTATTACAGCAGCAAAGTTGGTCAGTGGCAGATCATTTCGCTCAATAGCAATATTGAAGGCGCACAAATGCAAGCACAATTGCATTGGCTAAAAGATGAACTCAGTAATAAACATCAAACTCGTTGCACGCTCGCCTTTTGGCATCACCCTGCATTCAGCTCTGGTGGACATGGCAATAATGCAGTCATGCAGGCCGCATGGAAATTATTGGCAGAAGCAAAAGCAGACATCGTCCTGGCAGGCCATGACCATGACTACGAGCGCTTTGCACCGTTGAATGCGGATGGATTAATCGATCAAAAAAACGGCATACGTAGTTTTGTAGTCGGCACCGGCGGAGCAAAATTGACGCCGATGTTCTTCCCAAAAGTGATAACAGAAGTGCGTGACAATTCGACCGCAGGCGTACTCAAACTAACGCTCCACGACAAAAACTATGAGTGGGAATTTATCCCTGTAGATGGCAGCGGCTTTACCGACAAAGGTGCTGGAGCCTGTCACTAAATAGCTATTAATACACTCTTAAGACTTACGCAAAACTGACCTACATCGTGGATTAACGCATTTTCCCAATCCGGTTCTTGGTATATGTCATCGCTGATACCGCCTATATCGAAATTAAATCGGTAATCGGCCAAATACTTACTATACTCAAGCACGGCTCGAAACTTTCTACGGTCATTTTAATGTTGAAATGACCGTTTTCGTGCGCCTGCCAACCGGACACAGGAGTCGTAATGCATATTGAAGAAACCCTCAAGCTCGATTTTAAAGACGTATTGATCCGTCCTAAACGCTCTACCCTCACCTCCCGCTCGCAAGTCGAATTACAGCGCGAATTTATCTTTCATCATTCGCAAAAAAAATACCAGGGCATCCCCATCATCGCCGCCAACATGGATTCTACCGGCACCTTAGAGATGGCGAACGCGCTCGGTCAGCATCAGCTTTCTGTCGCTTTGCACAAGCATTATGATGAAGATACCTTGGTCAACTATTTCACGGGTTTGGAGAAAAAATCAACCGCGTTTTATTCGATGGGAATTACGCAATCTGATTTTGAAAAATTCACGGCGGTCATGACGCGTGCCAAGAATGCGATCGAATATGTTTGTATCGACGTTGCCAATGGCTATACGGAAGGCTTTATCCACTTCGTTAAAAAAGTACGGGATGCCTATCCTCATATCACCATCATGGCGGGTAACGTCGTGACTGGCGACATTACTGAAGAATTGATACTTGCTGGCGCGGATATCGTTAAAGTCGGCATAGGCCCAGGCTCGGTTTGCACCACGCGCAAGATGACGGGCGTAGGTTACCCGCAACTGTCTGCTGTGATTGAATGCGCAGATGCAGCACATGGTTTGGGCGGACAAATTTGTGCTGACGGAGGTTGCGTTGTACCGGGCGATCTGGCGAAAGCATTTGGTGCCGGGGCAGATTTTATTATGCTGGGCGGCATGCTGGCAGGACATGATGAATGTGCCGGCGATCTGGTGGAGCGCGATGGTCAGCAATACAAACGTTTCTACGGTATGAGCAGCAAAGCCGCGATGGACAAATATGCCGGCGGCGTTGCCAAATACCGCGCGTCGGAAGGTAAAGAAGTGCTGATCCCGTATCGTGGTCCGGTTGATGCCAGCTTGTTGGATATTCTTGGCGGTGTGCGTTCAGCCTGTACTTATGTCGGCGCGCATAAGCTTAAGGAGCTGACCAAACGCACGACCTTTATCCGTGTGACACAACAATTGAATGAGGTGTTTGGTAAGTCGTAACACAATTTCTGCCTAATGGCAGATTGAGCAGATGGCGCAGACGGATAGTCGCTTTCTTTTGCAAAGGGCACAAACACTGGTTTGTGCCTTCCGCCGATCTCAAATTTATGATTGAAATCCCTACATGGTCGGGCGACTAGCGGGAGAGACAAAGTGGAAAATCATGCGGAGAATTACGTAGAATTCGATGCCAGAAATCCCCTCAGGCAGCGCAGGAAAAAATAAATACTCCCACTATGTATATTTTAAATGTCCATATATTCCTTGGACACTTGGTCAATTTTTAATAAAAAATAAGGGGAGTATATTAAATATACATTCAAAAATTCACGCCGGAGAAATTCTAAAAACTCCATATCCAGTGTGACGATTTCTTAAGCTAATCCAGCCAATTTGCGCAGTACATGCGCCACCGCCATCAAACCAAACGACGCAGTCACGACGATAGAAGACCCAAAGCCAGCGCAGTTTAATCCAGTAACAGCAGCGACACTGTTCGTCCCCGGATTGCCAGCTAACGCATCCCCGACCTCGCACGCTTCCGCCGTCTCGGGCATGCTCAATGCCTCCATCGAGAACACCGCATCAATCCCAAATTTACTTTTTACTCCGCGTGGAAAACCGTGATTTTGGCGCAAGCGTTTGCGCACCAATGCCAGTAAAGGTTCTTGCTCGGTGCGGGACAAATCCCGTATTTCAATTTTGCCCGGATCAGTCTGCCCGCCCGCTGCACCAATCGTGATCAGCGGTACAGCATGCTCGCGGCAATAAGCGATCAGCGCAGTTTTTGCTCTGACGTTATCAATCGCATCGATCACATAGTCAAACTGATGAGCGCCTATCATCTGCGTCAAATTATCAGGCGCGATGAAATCTTCGATTTCATGGACAGTACAAAATGGATTGATTTGTGCAATCCGCTCCGCCAGCGCGGTGACTTTGGCCTTACCAATGGTCTCGCTGGTGGCTTGTATTTGCCGGTTGATATTGGACTCGGCCACATTGTCCAGATCGATCATCGTGATCTGGCCGATCGCACTACGCGCCAGAGCTTCTACCACCCAGGAACCCACACCACCGACACCGATCACACAAATATGCGCTTGTTTAAAGCGCTCTAGTCCCGCGCTGCCGTACAGGCGGGCGATACCGCCAAAACGACGTTCAAAATCAACTTCTAACTGTTCTTGCATGGGGATTTACTCAAAATAGATATCTCGCTATTTTACAAGATGCTTTAGAACAATCCGGTTTGTTTGATACAGCGCAAGCGACTTGGCGCTAAATAGAGGATAATTTTTTACCGATGATGTTCTGCTTAGCATCCATATTATTCAAGGAACCAACATGTCTATCGCTCATTTACGTAAAGATTATCAGCACGCCAGTTTGTCCAAATCAGAAGTCGCCAGCGACCCGGTTCAGCAATTTTCGGTCTGGTTTGATCAGGCATTAAAAGCCGATGTGACAGAACCGAACGCGATGAGTCTGGCAACCGTCAATGCGCAGGGTCGTCCTTCCTCCCGTGTTGTTTTGATTAAAGAGTTTGATCAACGTGGCTTTTGCTGGTTTACCAATTATGCGAGCAAGAAAGGACATGATCTGGATGTGAATCCTTATGCAGCTTTACTCTTCCATTGGGTCGTCCTAGAACGACAGGTCAGAATAGAGGGTAGAGTAGAAAAGATGTCAGCGGAAGAAAGTGATCGCTATTTTCATAGCCGCCCTTTGGGAAGTCGCCACGGCGCGATTGCGTCACAACAAAGCGCAGAAGTAGACAGCCGTAAGCTGTTAGAAACCCGCATGGCAGAAGTAGTAGAGCAAGCTGGCGAACATCCGGCGCGCCCCGAGCATTGGGGTGGTTATCGCTTGCAGCCGGAGCGGCTAGAATTCTGGCAAGGTCGCAGCTCACGTCTGCATGATCGGATTGTGTACACCAAACATGCCGATGGAACATGGGCGATCAGCCGTCTGCAACCTTGAGTGTTCGCTGAGTCCAATTTGACACCAGCCTAAAAGCCAACGATGAAACCGCTCGTCAGCTAGCTGAAGTTAGCTTAGGTTAAATTAAGCAACGCAGGCAGCTAATTTACCTGTGAAAAACTTACGTGCTGTATCAACTTTCGGCGCGACGACCATGGTGCAATAGCGCTGGTGTTTATTTAATTTAAAATAATTCTGGTGATACTCTTCAGCGGGATAAAAAGCGGGGGCGATGGCGACTTCGGTAAGAATGGGTGCATCCCAGTTAGCCTCTGCTTTTTTTACTGCGGCAAGCGCTGTCTTCATTTGTTGTGCTGACTCACAATAAATGACCGAGCGGTATTGCGAACCAACATCGCTGCCTTGGCGGTTCAGGGTGGTAGGGTCATGGGTAGCAAAAAATATTTCTAGCAGTGCATCGTAGCTAACGATCTTAGTATCAAAAGTCAGTCGTACTACTTCGGCATGTCCGGTATCGCCTTCACAAATATCTTCATATGTCGGGAAGTCAACATGCCCGCCAGCATAACCAGGCTCAACATTCTTAATCCCACGAATTTGCTGAAATACGGCTTCGGTACACCAAAAGCAGCCGCCGCCCAAAATGATCGTTTCTAATCCCATGTTGTTTCCCCTTGAGTTCTCTACACTCGCTACAGATACTGACTGACTCTGTTTCTTACGAAATGATCGCTATCTAAGCGACGGAATGGATTATCAAGTCAACAAAGTAAGTGATCAATACATAAACAAAGAGTTGCGGCTGGGGTCGCTTGGTGTATCATTTTTTAATACTCTTTTACATTTCACAAAACACCATGCTCAAAGCCAGCCTTTTAATTGACTCCTTAAAACGCGAACTTAAGGCCAGAAGTATCACTTACGCCGATCTGGCAGCCCGGATTGATATGTCGGAGGCCAGCGTCAAGCGAATGTTTGCCCAAAAGAACTTTACGCTGCAACGGTTGGATGAAATCCTGCAAGCGACCGAGATCAGCCTGCGCGATCTGGCGCTGGCATCGAATGAAGAACCCTTAATCTCGGAACTGACTTTCGATCAGGAAAAAGAAATCATCAGCGATCCAAAAAAATTTATCGTCGCGGTATCGGCGCTGAATTTGCTGACGGTAGAGCAAATGACACGCATCTATGACATTTCAGAAATTGAAGTTGTAAAACATTTGTTGCGTCTGGATAAAATTGGGTTTTTAGAATTGCTGCCAAATAACCGAGTCAAGTTACTGGTTGCACGTACTTTCCGCTGGATACCGAATGGCCCTATCCAAAGTAATTTCCGCGATCAAGCTTATGCGGAATATCTGGAATCAAATTTTGATGGCGAGCATGAAATCATGCGCCTTGTAAACGTGATGCTCTCCAAACAATCGGTCGCTGCGCTGCTCAATCGCTTGAAACAAGTCGCCCGTGAATTCTCAGAGCAGCATCAGGAAGATGCCAAATTGCCCTTTGAAGAAAAGCATCGCATCAGTTTTATGCTGGCTGCACGACCTTGGCTGCCAAAACAATTTAAGTCTCTGGTCAGAAAAGACTATATCGAGCAGCATGAGCAAAAGAAAAATAAAAAATCCCGCTAGCATCCGAACGCACACCGACTCTGTGGCGAAAAAAAACCTCATGCAGAACATGAGGCTAAGGACACTACCGGTAATAGTGAAGTGTGAATACTAGGGTTTGTCGAGCTTATTCAATAAACTTATTCAAAAAACTCATTCAAAAAACTTAACCAATAAGCTTGCCGGAAAAAAGCTTGCGCGCCTTCGCCACTTTAGGCGCTACCACAAACGAGCAATAGCCTTGCTCGGGGTGCTGCTTAAAGTAATTCTGGTGATAAGCTTCCGCCAGATAAAACGTCGGCGCGGCAGTCAACTCAGTGACGATAGGATCGTCCCAAACGGCTTTCATCCCTTTAATAACGTCCTGTGCAATGACTTTTTGCTCATCGTCATGGAAGTAAATCACTGAGCGATATTGGGTACCTGCATCATTACCCTGACGGTTTAACGTCGTCGGATCATGAATCGTGAAAAAAATCTCCAGCAACTCACGATAACTGATGACCGCAGGATCAAAACTCAACCTGACAACTTCTGCATGGCCAGTGCGTCCGGTACAAATTTGCTCATAAGTCGGATTGGGATTGGCGCCGCCGCTATAGCCAGATTCCACCTTTAACACGCCGCGGATTTGCTGGAATACGGCCTCGGTACACCAAAAACAGCCGCCACCCAAAGTAGCGACGCTGGTTGCCGGCGATGAATATAAAGTCATAATTTTTCCTTTTTGATGTCGAGTTTGCAGTCGGTTTGCGATGAATTTGCAATGAGCATGCGATATTGATGATTGGTCGGACGACGGGCTATTTTCTTACATTTCATTGCACGTCGCATTCAAGCCGGATTTTCCGGTGGAACAATGCGTTTTTTACGGCACTAAGCTGCAATCTATATTGCCCGATTGGGCTGATAAGCAAGTGGCTGATGGTGAGAAAATTTGATCTGCGATGATTAAAGGTTTTTTAAAATTCAAGTAAAAACTACTTTTCTTGGGAGTATGTAGTCAAATACCACTTATTCTCCAATTAATACCTGGACAATAAAATATACTACTAACCAGTATATATCCATGATATTTCCATAAAATTCTCGAATCCCGGCAAAGAGCCAGGCTCTTTCGGATAACGATACTATTCAATACATAACTTCTTAACAATACTAAATTGTCACGCGAGAAGGTAAAATGCGGCATGCAAAATTTTACCCACGATACAAATAAAGCAACTGAACAGGTTAGCGAAGATGACGACGCGCTTCAGTCGTTTTTTCGGCCGGGCATCAGCCCCGATGACGTATCCCCTATTTTCCCTTTGCGACGTGCACAGCCGCTGCTACAGGCTTTTACCGCGTTATTCCATGGCGGCTTTAACAATGTCATGTTGCGTTTGCTGGTCTTGCGTGAACTCGCCGCCGATGTCGATACGCCGTCGCTGTCGCGTGCCGATATCAATGCCAAGCTGGGCTATATTGACCCTGACCGCTTAGAAACCATCCTCACGCGTTTGCGCTCTCATGGCCTGTTGGCCTGGGATGCAGCTCAGTCGGTGTATAGAATCACGCCAACCGCCCGTAATGTGCTGGCGGCCTTATCGTCATTATTACAAGCTGAGAATCAGGCTGAGCAACAAGGTGACGAAGCCGAGATGAGCTATATGCTGACCCAAGTTGCGGGCGCACAAGCGGTCGGTGGCGTGTCGGTTGAGCAGTTGCATCATCTGCTGGGTCGCCTGATCGAACTGACGGAAGAATTTTCTGATGCGATTGCATCAGGCTCAGAATTCCAGCTCCGTACCGCGCAGCAAAAATGGCATACCGCATGCGATTGGGTAGAAAAAGGATCGCAGATCATTCATGCGATCACCAATGACAGCCGGGCCGACTCGGCAACGCACAGAGCGGCGCAAGCGATCGGGCGTGCCCAGAGTGCGCTGCTGAATATGCAAGGCATGTTTTCACGTGCGCTGAATCAGATCGAACGTCAGCGCGTGCACCTTGGACAATCTGGTCTGTCCACTACCGATATTAAAACCTGGTTGTTGCAATACCCTGATCTGGCCTCGCTGGCGGATGATGCCCTGGCATACCCGATGACGCCGCTGTTTATTACGCCATCGGAAATGATCGACGTAGCAGAGAGCGAATTGCTGACCAATCGCCTGTCCGCGGTTGCTAACATTTTGCCCACTGGCGAGAATGCGCCAGAGATCGCCAATGAAGCCAGCGATGCGCTGCTGGAACTTGATCATTGGCTGGATCGTTTAGACCGCTTAAGCCAACTAAGCAATACCGAACACCAGCAAGCTGCTAAACCGGTGCCGCTACAGGATTTATTACTGCCGTCGAGTTTTGCCATCGCCTCGTATCGTGCATCGCTATTACCGCTGCTAGGTGATGTGAACGAATCTGCATTGCAAGGCGCAACCGCAGCCCTGGCGCGACTACCACTAGAATTTAATTCCAAAGACAAAATGCAGCGGGTATCTGATCCGTATATTTCTGCAATGTCAGTCGCTAGCCTGACGGTATTAAGTCCGGTAAATCAATCCGCCAAAGTAGTCGTGGCCACTCCAGCATCGACTCCAGTTTCAATCCCAGTTCCAACCCAATCGAGTACGCAAGAATGACCGAAGATGCACAATTCCTGATCGCCCGCCTGCTCGCGCATCAAACCCTGCGCCGTGAAGACAAGCTCGTCAAGCGCGCCCTCTCAGACGAATTATTTCGCGCCGATGTTGATGCCCGGTTAAAAGCCTGCGGTATGAAGTTTATCGACAACGTCTACGCCGATCACGTTACGCTGGCACTCACCCGTGATAGCGAATCCAAAGTATTCGGCACCAGAGAAACCTGGCAGAACAATAATTTTAGCCTGGCACGTGATGGTGTTGCGCTGCTAGTTGTCTTATGGTCGCTGATTATTTTGCCTAAGCGTGAACGGCAAGAAGCACACCAACTCGCCGAAGAAAATCAAAACGATATGTTCGGAAAAGATAAGCCCATGCCACGCGCAGAAGATACCTCAATCGGTATTTCTTACCGTGCACTACTGGCCGACTTTGGCGAGAAGCTCGGTAAAAAAACCCGTATGGATATGAATCTCGGCCAGCTTGTACGTTATGGTTTTGTGGAGCGGAAAGCCGACCTGATCGTCGAAGGACCTTTGCTCGATCTGATGATGGATACCGACACTTTAAAAGACCGCATCATCAATGGTGCACTGTCGGACATCTTCAAAATTCCAGTACGCACACCTGCGCTGATTGAACCAATGGCGCCAATCAGTGCAGCTAATGGCATAGACCTTGACGAACCGGTCATCGATAACAATACCTCCGTAGAAGAATAAGCCACATGTTCCATATCAAATCACTAGAACTGGTCCATTGGGACTACTGGCAACGTATTAAGAATATCCCGCTCGACGCCAAAATCATCACGATTGCAGGACAAAATGGCTCTGGCAAAACCACACTACTGGATGCATTGCGCACCCTGTTCGGGCTCGAATGTTCAATGGGGCGCTCGTACAAACATTACGCCCGTCACTCTGGCCAGCAAACTGCCTGGATACGCGCGGTAGTGGATAACAGCGCGGTAGGACCGCAGATTTCTAATCGTCCTTTCCGCATGTCTGGCCTGTACGAGGATGAGGTCACGCTGTTTTGCCAGATCCAAAAAAATGGCGGCGACTGGAAGCGTCAATACCTGATGCGCAGCGGCAAAGTCGAGATCGAAGATATTCAGGAGGCCAATGATTGGCTGGGCGTAGAAAGCTACAGGAAACGCCTGTCCCATGCGGGCTTATCGACCGCCATGGGCAAAGTTCTCGCGCTGGAACAAGGCGAGACAGATAAGCTCTGTGAGTACGCACCACGTCAATTGCTCGATCTGGTGTTTCAGGTATTTGGTGACAAAGAAGTACTGGACGCCTACGACGACGCCAAGCGCCATCAGCGAGATACTGAAACAGAATTACAGCGCTTTGAGACCGAACTCGAAGGCGCAAAAACCAATCTGGAAGGTCTGCGTCTGCGCGTCGCCAATTATCACCAGTGGGAGAGTCTGAATAAAGAAAAGCGTGATTTGCAGGAAGAGATTTTGCCAACGCTGCAATATCACGAGGCCTTGCAACAAGCGTCTGCTACCAGTCAAAGTCTGCGTAACGGAAAACGTCTATTAAAAACGCAAGAAGACGGTTTGTCCGAGCGCCGTGGCAACCTGGCAATGCAAGCACAAAGTCGCAGCGAAGCGCAGCAACACGAGGCGGCATTAGAAGCAGAAGAGTCACAGCTACGCGAAAAACTACAACACATCAACACTAAGCTAAAGCCGCAAGAAAGTCTGCTTGAACAAAAAGCGCGCTTGCAAAAACTTGCGGCAGAGGCAGATGCCGACGTCGCTAACGTTGCTGACGATTTGGAGAAAAAAGAAGCCGAACTATCACGCAATAAACAAGAGCGCGACACGCTGTCCAACCGCATCGCAGCCGAGCTGGAAACCATCGCGGCCTTGCAAGGAAAAGCTACCCTGCCCGATCCTGAGAACGTACGCAATATGCGCCGTGCTTTGAACGATGCAGGCATTTCACACAGTATGCTGCCGGAGATCGTCGAAGTGACTGATCCCAAATGGCAAGGCGCGGTCGAAGGTGTCTTGCGCGGTTACACCTCGGTCATTTTGCTGGATAAAGCCAGTGATGCCAGCGCAGCCTATCGCGTCGGTGAGAAGCAACGTTATGGTCACTTCATCGTGCCAGAGCGTATCCACGCATCGGTGGTCAAAGATAAAAGTCTGCTATCGGTAGTCAACTTCACCGCCGCTGCCCCTGCCTGGTTGATCGAGCAATTGCAACGTATTGAAATGGTCGACTCTGTTGAGGCCGGCCTCAGTTTTAATAAATCACAATCTAAACTGCAAGAATGGATCACACCCGATGCCTATCATGGCGAACGTCGCGGTGGTCGCTCGCTCTTTGTTGAAGCCTCACGCTACCGTTTTGGTAGCGCCGGTCGCACACAAAGGCTGGAGGCATTGCAACGCTCTTTACCACGTCTGCAATCGCAAGAAGATCAGCTCACGGTTACTATCAGCAAACTTGCTGGTGAAATCAGCGCCTTTAAAGCGCGCCTGGCCGGTGTCGATGCAGCAAAAGAACTGAGCGCCCGTCACGCTGAATTTGAAGAGGCTAGCCATCACATACAACCTCTCAGACAGCAAAGAATAGAAGTCGGTAGCCGCCTTGGTGAGATTTCGCCTTTGCTTAAATCAGCGACCGAACAACGTACCGTCGCCCATCTGAAATGGGAACAAGCTAAAGCCGCGATTGCCGACGCAGAATCTCAATTACGGAGTGCAGAAAAACGCTTGGCAGATGAACGTAAAGGACATTTTGAAACGCTCACCAGCATGCGCCAGACTTGGCATCAATTGCCCCTCAACTGGAAGCGCGCTAAGCACAGACAACAGCTAGTCGCAGAGCATGAAAATGTCCACCAGATTGAATTACGCTTGCGTAGTCTGGGCAATAATCTGGCGCGTGCAGACTGGGAGATCGACTCCACAGTAGTGGATCAGTTTGTCCGGCTCAACGCATTGCTGCAAGGTCGCCAGGCAGAAACTGATGAGCGTCGCTACCAGAATAACCGCGCCTCAGAAGCCACCGTTAATGCCCGTGCCGCCTACATGGATAGGTTGCGGTTTACGATTAAGACTTATAGCAAGAACATCAAACAGTTAGGCGAACTCGCAGGGATCGAAGTCCATACCGATCCGGTCAAATTGGAGAATGACGACATCCAGTTATCTCAAGCTGGCCTGCATGTAAGATTTAAGTTCGACGGCAAAGGCCCGATCGGTATGAATGACGGCGAAGCGTCTGGTGGTCAGCAAGTGATGAAATCGCTGATCCTGCTAATCGGTTTGCTGAAATCAGAAGATGGTTCCGGCGGCTTTGTCTTCATTGATGAACCATTTGCCCATCTGGACATCCGCAATATTCAGTTAGTCGGTGAGTTTCTGAAAAACACCGATGCACAGTATCTGATGACCACCCCGTTGACACACAACACCGACGTCTACGACCCATCAGAATTAACGCTGATCACCAGCAAAAAGAAAAAAGACACCGAGTGGGCACAACCGATTTTTGTATTGCAACGCCGGGTAGAAAAATTGAAGGATGTCAGAGCTTAATAAAATTTGTGTCGACTCAAAAAAGTTTGCACCTGAGGATTTAGCTCAGTCGATTTGATGTGTTGAATAGTGTTGCTATGCTCTCATCCGATGGCAACACTATTTGAAAAATAGATGTTAACAAAGCTTTATATTCATCTTTATCTGCAACCGGAAACGTCTGTTTCTGATTCATCTCAGTAACAATCAACTTGTCACCTGAGAGAGATTTTCGCCCTGTCGCGGTCGCAATTGAACAGACTGATTTTTGGGTAAAGTGAGAACACTCAGAAGTTTGCTGATACTCACACATTGCTAAAAAATCTGTAATCGTGCGTTCTATTATTTCAAATTGATATTCAGGCACCCAATCCTGATCTGGTACTTTTTTCTTTAGCGTAAATTTGCCATCAGTATCTGAAAAAATCTTGTAGCCCTCATAGCTCCTGTCTCTATTTTTTAGCTGCGGATTCTGGCTACAGGCATCAACACTATGAAGTAAGAGCGGCCTCCTGAAACAATCGCCAAAACCGACATCAGCCACCCAATGCTGACTATCGTACTCAACCATTAACAATAAATGATCAAACTCTGGTCCGTATTGCTTACCGTTGAATACTCTCGCTGACAATAAAGTGCACTTAAAACCCAGCGCGCTTAATAAGAGAGAAAAAGCGTAGTTCAGCTCATAACAAAAACCACCTCGGCTATCCGATACTAGCTTTTGAAAAACATCCTCCGCTTCTAATGAAATTGTTTTACCTAGCGCTATATCAAGATTTTCAAATGGAATGGTCTGTAAATGTGCCAGATGTAAGGCGTCGAATAACTCTTTGGTCACCTCAGGTAATTTGCCGTCTATGGGGCAAGGACACGCTAAGCGTTTTAGATAAGCACGTACTTTGGTTTCACTCAGTGCAGTCACGATGCTTACTCTATCTTTTCTTCTCATCTTTTAATTCTTGCTTATGCTTCTCTTGCCACTCACGTTCGCGGGCATCGATTACCGACTGTTCGTAATATTGCGCATCGGGTGAGCGACGGGCGATGTCTAGCTGCTGTAAGGCTGGCGCTAAGCTTCCCTCTAAAGCATAGCCTTCTGCCAGCGCAATATGTTGCAGCGCCTGTTTGCCTTGCTCTGCATAGACTTTGCCCAACAAATTTTGCACCTTAATATCTTGTCGATATAGCTGCGCCTGATCGCGTAAAAAACGTGCTGCATCTTCTTCTTTGTCCGCAGCCAGCAATGCATCAACATACTGATAGGCCAAACCACGCGATAACGGGAATTGCTGCATTGCTGCCTCAGCTGCCTTGACTGCGGCGTCGGCTTGCTTGTTGGCGATTTTAATATCGATATCCAAGCTGACAAACATACTGGTTTTATTGAGTGCCGTTTTTTGCGTTGGGGATTGCTCTATCTGTTTGATCAAGCTAGCCAATAAGCTGGCGGCTTTAGAAAACTCTTTTTGTTTGTAGGCGATAAAAGCGAGTCCATATTGTGCGGCTAGTTTTTCATCTTTTTGATCGGCTTTTAATTGGGTATCAAAAAAAGTAGCCGCATCAATATAACCTTGAGTCGTATCGTTTTGCAGCACTCTGACTCTGGCTTTGGTGAGCAAAAATTCTAAGCTGTCTAAATGCTGTTTATAACGCTGATCGACCATGCGTGACTGGATATCCGCCATGCGCTCGCTGGTGAGTGGATGGCTACGTAAAAAAGGAGGGGCATTGTCGTTGTAATTGCGCGTTGCGACTTGCAAACGTCCAAAGAAAGAGACCATGCCAGCGGTATCAAAGCCAGCATCACGTAAGATCTGAAATCCAATACGGTCGGCCTCACGCTCGGCCTCACGGCTAAAGGTCAATTGACGCTGGAGTGCAACCCCCTGCCCGCCAACCACTAGCGCCATTGCCGCATCGGGACTGGACTTGGCGGCCAATGCCGCCAAAATAACCGATGCCAGAGGGATTAAGTAATCCAACCGCTGGCTGCCTATCATCCTGGCAATATGTCGCTGTGCTACGTGGCCAATTTCATGTCCCATAACAGAAGCTAATTCTGATTCTGTTTGCGAGGCTAAAATTAAGCCGGAATGGAATCCGATAAAACCACCCGGTAAAGCAAACGCGTTCAGAACCGGATCGCGTACGACAAAAAACTGAAAATCAAACATCGTCTCGCCACGTGCATCAGGACGAGTTTCTAACATCAGATTACCTAGCTTATTGAGGTACTCTGCTACCGGTCCATCATCCATATAATCCGGATCACGGCGCACACTTTGCATAATTTGCTCGCCCAATTTACGCTCTAGCGAAGGGGATAAATCTTCCCTTTCGGTATCTCCTAAAGTGGGCAAATTTTGCGCAAAACTGGTATTTGATGAGCTGGATACCGAAAACAAACAGACGGCGGCCAAGATGGCGGCGTATAAGGTTTTAGGTCGGAATGATGGGCGTTTTAGTTTCACGATGCTATGATACTTTGCTAATCAATTAGTTCTTAAACTGTTTCAAAGAAAGTCTATTTTCGACGGCGAGATTAATCTCTAATACTCATTGCTAATACTAAATTCATGACTTCAAACAACAACGACGGCCTGACGCCGTCCTTAGCTCCCGCATTAACTCCTTCATTAACTCATTTTGATGCGACTGGCCAAGCACATATGGTCGATGTCGCAGAAAAAAAGGACACCCATCGCATCGCCATTGCCAGCGGCACTATCCGCATGAAACCAGGGACACTTGCCATCATTGCTGAGGGCACAGCAAAAAAGGGAGATGTTCTCGGCATCGCACGCATCGCCGCCATCATGGCAGCTAAACGCACCGCTGATCTGATTCCGCTATGTCACCCGTTGGCGCTCACCAGAGTCGCCGTGGATTTTAGCATTGACACTGATCAGTCCAGCATCCATTGCAATGCGCAAGTAGAAACTCTGGGTAAAACTGGGGTAGAGATGGAAGCGCTTACCGCAGTGCAAATCGGCTTACTGACGATTTACGATATGTGCAAAGCAGTGGACCGCGGCATGGTGATGAGCGACATCCGCGTATTAGAAAAACACGGTGGCAAATCTGGTGACTGGGTAAGTCTGGTAGATGGCGCTGCCTGATCAAAAGATCAAGCTGGTAACCGGGTAGTTTGAGATTGAATTGGCGAGAGATAACAAGCAAACTAAGTGCGGAGATCAAGTACCAATTTTTCCTTTAAAACCAGTAAATAGTCGCTGAAATGTGAGCCAATTTCAATATACTCCCCATCATTTTTCATAAAATTGGCTTATTGTCCAGATTATATATGGACAATTATAAATACTACCTATGAGTATTTAAATATCCTTATTGATTAAAAAATAAGGAAGTCTAATCAACCAGTTAAAACGGACAGGCTAAATCGCCTGTCCCGGCCAAGAGTCTGCACTCAGCCACAAGCGATCTACAAACGATCCACAGACCATCCGCAAGTGACGGCAGCAATATCACTTGCCGAAAACGCTTCCTCAGTCCTGATATCCAAGCATCCTCCAAACTCATGTCCTGACCTAAGCATATCTTTGCAGCCACGGCATCAATTCATACCCCTGTCATGTGTTTTGACTATATTGCACGTTCCAAAACAAGCGCTTGCCAAACTGAATTCATCATCGGTATTAGCCAACGGCGTGATAACCACTTTATTGACTTTACTGACACCTATGACTTCTCATCCTGTTTCTATCAAAAATCTGTGCAATACGCGTATCTATCTGGCATTGGCACATATCGGTTTCTGCGCCGCCTCGCTACAAACGACTATGGCTATCGCAGCTGAGAATACTGACAATAGCAACAACAGCGACAACGGCACAGCAGTTCAAGTGGTAATCAAGGCGACTGTTGAAAAGAAAAAATTGAGCGACAGCGTCAGCAGCGGTGCATTGGGACGCCGTTCGGAACTGGACACCCCCTTCTCGACCAAAGCCGTCAGCAGTGATGAAATCGAAGATCGCCTGGCAACCAGTATTTCTGAAGTGTTTAAATATGATGCGTCAGTCACCGCGATCAGCCCGCCTATCAGCACACATCCGGCAACCATACAAATGCGCGGCTTGCGGCTAGATGACCTGAACGGCTACAAAATCGACGGCTTGGCCAACATCAATCGCGGTACCGAAATGCCGCTGGAGATGTTTGAAAGCGTCGAGGCGCTGAAGGGTTTATCCGGCTTTATGTATGGCTTCGGCTCGCCTGGCGGGATTATTAATTATGTCAGCAAGCGTCCGACTACCGAGCACAGCTTTAGTGCAACCCTGGGTTACCAGCAAGGTGGTGCAATCAAGGAACAGTTTGATATCGGCGGTCGCGCTGGTGTGAACAACGAATTCGGCTATCGCTTCAACTTATTACACGAGGATGGCGGCGTGGCTGCAGAAAGCGGCTCTATCAATCGCACTGCAGGTAGCGCGAATGTGGACTGGCGCCTGACCAATGATCTGACCTTGTCATATGACACGATTTACCAGCGTCGCCGGACTGTTGGCGGCACTGATGTGGTCATTTCACCATTATTTGCTATACCCTCACCGATAGATGGTGGAAGTCGCTTAAATAGTGTTGGTGCGGCGAGCGATGTCGATTACTTAATTTCGACAACTGCTCTGGATTATCGTCTGGCGCCAAACTGGACTGCCAACGCCTCTTACCGTCTGTCGGACTCTACCCGTATCTACAAAAAAGATCAGTACTACATCACTAGCAACAGCGGTAATTACAGAGACCGGGTCACCTCAGAATTACATGGCTATCATTTTGATCAGGTGCAAGCCAGCATCAACGGCAAGTTTGATACGGGCTTCCTGCAACACGATATAGTCGCCGGAATCATGTCGCAAAATCTGGTATCGACATCATCGGCAGTCACTCCAAAAACCTATCTGGGCGTCGGCAATTTGTATTCCCCAACCATCCTTAACGTGGCCAGTGTCAACTACAGTGGCGGCAAGTACGAAGATGAGCATACCCGGCAAGAAGCAAGCTTCGCCAGCGACACCATCAAGTTCAGCGACGACTGGTCAGTACTGGCGGGTCTGCGCTATACACGATTTACTGACACCTCGTGTAATACTAAGGGTATCTTTACTGCCTACTATCCAGTAAGTAAAAGTACGCCAACAATCGCGGTCATGTATAAGCCAATGGCCAATACCACCATCTACGCTAGCTATGTTGAAGCGCTAGAGCAAGCAGCTAGCGCACCAACATCAGCAATCAACGCCAATCAAATCTTTTCGCCATTGCAAAGTAAGCAGACCGAAATCGGCATCAAAACCGAGCAAAAGGCATGGAATGCCAGCGCGTCTCTGTTTCGCATTGATCGCAACGCGCAGTACTCAAATGCCGGAAATATTTTTGTGACGGACGGGCAGAACCGCTATCAAGGTCTGGAATTTAATTCTGTGGTGCAAGCGGCCAAAAATCTATCGATAGAGGGCGGCATCATGCTGCTGGACGCGACTCTGCAAAATGCGGCACCTGGCTATAGTGGTAAGCTCGCTGTAGGAGCCCCACGCCGTCAGGCATCATTGCAGATGACATGGCGTCCAGAGGTGCTGCCCGGTCTGGCGCTGCATGCAGGAACCCAGTATTTGGGTGAGCTGCCGATGGACGCGGCTAATGTTAATACCTTGCCAGCCTATGAGCTGTTCGATGCAGGTTTAAATTACCGCACACGGATTGGTAAACAATTTCTTAGCTTACGTGCGAATGTATCCAATATTGCCAATCGCAAATACTGGACTTACTATCAGGAGAACTATCTGAATGTCGGCGCACCACGGACAGTCAGCCTGAGTGCCCGCGTAGACTTTTAAGCCAATAATATGATCAGTAACTGTACTAAAGTAATCCTGTTATCCGCGCTTGCCCTCAACACGGCGAGCGCGCAGCAAGCGTATTACGGCACCAAAACGCCCTACCAACCGCAGCAAGCCATCTCTAGTTACGAGGCCGCGCCGCAAGGCTATCAGCCAGTTTATACACAAATGCTGGCAAGGCATGGCTCAAGAGGTTTGACCGGGATGAAGGTCGACCTCGCCTTATATAACCTATGGAAGTTAGCTGAAAAGGAGCAAGCGCTAACGCGACTGGGAGCAGAACTGGGGCCAGATATTCAGCGCATGATGCAAGCCAACGCCTTGCTGGGATATGGCGTTGCCGGCATCAGCAAGCCAGGCTACGGTAATGAAACCCAGTTGGGTATCGCAGAACACACGCAACTAGCGCAACGTTTGCGCCAGCGCCTGCCAACGCTGTTCCAGAGCCTGGATTGTGCGACACAAGGCAAAGCGCCACGCCAAATTGTCGTGGTCACGTCCGGCAAAGACCGCGCGGTGGATAGTGGTTATTTCTTTACGCAGTCTTTAATCGCGCAACAAGCGTGCCTCGCCTCCAGCCTGACCTATCCGGCTTCTCTTGCACCGCGTGCAGAACTGGATCATCGCAGCCGGCCAGCAGGTACAGACCGCTACTTACTTTACTTTCATAAACTGAGTCAAAAACAGGATCAGGTCAGCGATCCAGCCGATCCTCTATTTCCGACCTTTCAAGCAAGTCAGTCTTATCAGACCTATCTGGATAGTAATGAGTTAAGTAAAGCAGAAGCCAGCGTATTGGCGCAACCGCGTCTGGCCGTCGCCGCACAGACGGTGCTGCAACGCTTATTCACACCCGCCTTTATTGCGGGGCTGAACCAGAACCGCTATCGCGCGAGCAACGAGGGCACGGT
Source organism: Undibacterium sp. GrIS 1.8 (assembly GCF_040544445.1). NCBI lineage: Bacteria > Pseudomonadati > Pseudomonadota > Betaproteobacteria > Burkholderiales > Oxalobacteraceae > Undibacterium > Undibacterium sp. GrIS 1.8. The sequence goes on from NZ_JBEONQ010000036.1 coordinate 44,461, forward strand.
CACATATACCAGTGCTGATGGCAAATTTGTCAGCACGCTCAAAGGCGATGGCAATGAAGTAATCGCCTCGGCACTGGATGCCGCGCTGGCTTTGTATGACCTGTATGCCGCATCGGCCGATATGCCGGATGAAGCGCACACCAACTTCTCGCAATACATGCCCGCCGGGCAAGCCGCAATCTTTGCCTCTGTACAAGATGCACTTACCTTCTACAGTAAAGGTCCAGGCTTTGCCGAAGCGAACGGTGTCACTTGGCGGATGGCGCAAACACTACTCGATGACTTCTTCGATGAAGCCAAGCTCATCGCGGCAGGGAACTATGCCCACGCAGCCAAACTAAGGTTTGCCCATGCCGAAACCATTATCCCGCTGGCATCCTTACTCGGTGTGCCAGGCATGGCGACACCACAGCCAAAAAATCTTGCTTACGATTATTCCAATAATTTATGGCGTGGTGAACAGGTCGCGCCGATGGCCGCGAATATTCAATGGGATCTGTACAAAAATGATGTTGGAAGAGTATTAGTCCGGATGCTGTACAACGAGAAGGAGACTGGTTTCAAACCATCTTGCGACAAAGCCCGGGTCGCCAAAGGCAGCTATTTTTATGATTACCAGCGACTAGCAGACTGCTATCAGCAATCAATAGCGAAGTGAAAAATTCTTAGTCACGTATAGGGACAGATGGGATTTGGGGCGGAGATTTGGGGCGGGGTTTTGGGACGTTTTTTTGAAACTCTTATTCGATAACAAGCTGTTGATTTCTTGGGTCATTCCGGCATGGTCTTAGCCGGAATCCAGCGTCGTCATTTTGACGCCGCATTGACAACCCGCTGACACCGCACCCACTACCTTTATGTTTAATATGTAAAGCGATCAACGTCACTAGATTCTGGCTTAAAACCTGCCGGAATGACACCGTCTGATTTGAGAATGCATGAGATGCGTATGAGCCTCGCCTCAACACTCACTGAAGCAAAAAACTAGCCTCATATTTAACATACTCCCCACCACTTTCTGTAAAACCGCCCTATTGTCCAGACAATTTCTGGACAATATTAAATACTACCCATGAGTATTTAATATTACGCTTACTGAAAACAAAACTTCAAGTCAGTAAATTAGCATCTAACTATTGCGCATCCCGAGCCGGCATCGTCTTAAAAACCACCTCATAACGAGCATCTAAAGCTGCTTGGGCTTTCCAATAATCGTAGTATTCAGGATAAGAAATGGGATGTAGTCGCTGCAAGGTTTGCATCGTACGTGCCGCCTGCTCTGGCTTACCGTTTAAGGTATAAATTTCTGCCATTTTGCTCAATACATGCACGTATCCAAAACGATGGCTCATGCGCTCCGCGAATGCAATGTCGGTATCCGACATACCCTCGCGCGCGACCATTTTAGTCAATTTGAAATAATCAAAAAACTGCGGGAATAAAGTAAACGCGGGCCGCTCACTAGGACTGATATCCACTACATACCCAGATTGCTGCCAACGCAAAACCCGAAAACCTGTAGTAACCCGCTGATAATCCCAGGTAATCAATGCCATGAATAAAAAAGCACCGCCAAGGATGACCGCAATCACACTTTTAGCAGGGCGCCCGAGCAATACGCCCTCAGAGGGCCAGCGCAGCTGATGCACCATACCCATCAATATGCCAATCGGTATCAGCACAAAGGCATACCAAAGCGGAAATTCCACCATGCTATGCACAAACACGGCGACAAAAAATAAACCCGCAAAACGGATCGGTACCGTCACCGCTTTGATAAAAAAGCATTGAATAGCCCACCAGGCCAAGCCTGAACATATCAATATCGTTGCAGGGAAACCTAATTCGGCGGCCAAATTTAAAATCAAATTATGTGAGTGCTCTGCATAAGTAGTCGATCCAAAATCTGCCGCAATCCTGACTTGCTCAGGACCAAAACCAAACCAGCCAACACCCAGCCAGGGATGCTGAGTCGCCATATGCCAAGCCTGCTGCATCAACACCATGCGCTCAGAACGGCCACCAATATGCTCCGCAACCGAGCCGCTAGCAAATCCCAGGAAATGTCCCAATAGAGGCAAACTCAACACAAAGGCAACATAGCCCAAAACCATCACCGCTAAAAACCACTTACTCACAGGCTGTTCATCGTGAGTTTTAAAAGCGCAAATCAAAGCAAATGCAGGGACGATCATCCAAGCGATCCTCGACTGCGTAAGAGCAAGACCACCCAACAATACAACCACCAACAAACCAGACGCCCATCGATTCAGAAGACGTTGCTGATATAGATACCACACAGATGCCAGCGAAAAGCAGAGTAATAGTGCTAGCTGATTTGGCTGCGCAACATTCGCATAAGGACGCATGAATGGCTGGGCGTTGCGACCGATGTACATAACCAGAGGGCTGGCATCAATCGCATCAATCTGAATCAATTGCATGACAACGGATAACAAACCGGCGAGCAAATGTGCGACTGCCAAAGACAAACAAACAGATTCTGTTCGTCCTCTTGTATGTGCCAAAGTGGCACCAGCCACGAGAGAAACTGCGAACAACAAAAAATAAATCAGCGGTAATAACAAATCAGGGACCAATTGCCCGTCATTCAATGTTGCTTGCAATAAGATCAGCGTAAAAGGTATTGCTAACAACACTAAGATACGTGGGAACACTGGCTTGAGCTGATCGATAATAATCACCATACCGAAGAGAATCAGCAAGCCCAATACACTTAAAAAATCATGATAAAAGGTTCTGTAAGGATGAATATGGAGAGGATGAATAAATGAGGCAAAAATACAAAAACCAAAAAGCAGAAGAGAAAGAGGAGTTTTTTTTAGATACATTTACCGTAGTGTTATGTGGATTATTTAGCTTGTTGTAAGAATAAAGTAAATGGACATAGCGTTGACTAATCTTGCATCTATTGGAGCACCCCTCTCGACACTAAATTAACCTACCTACACTCTGCAGGTGCATATTTAGCTGGCAAAGTGCCTGCAATCGCTGTCAATCCACGATTCCCAGCGGTGACGATAGTCGCTGAGCCACAAGCCCAGTCTATTGCACCAACAGCGCCTTGCACGAGTAAGGCATTTTTTACATTAGGGGTAAGTACAATTGTTTTGCCAAATGCATCAGCCGGCAAGCCAGATGATGAGGACGTCGCACTTGTTAGCTCAATTGACCCATTAACATTATTAATTTTAATATTACTAACATATTTCGAAGTGTGTTCTGCGACATTATCCGTATTGTATCGATTAGCAACGGCGACTACTCCAGCGAGATTATCTGCTTGAAAAGACTCATTAACCAAGGCCTTGGGCGATGTTGCTGCCATGACAAGCTCGGTAATCTTAGAACGCACCGTGTAATCTTGGTAAGCTGGCAAAGCAATGGCGGCTAAAATTCCAATAATAGCAATAACGATCATCAACTCAATTAAGGTAAAGCCTTTTGAGATTTTTATAGAATATCGTATTGAGTTCATTTTAATTTCCCTTTAGTTTTTACATTACTCAGCAATATTTATGCCAAATAAAAATATAATCTAATCGTCATTTATAAGGATTAATGTAGGAAAACTAGCTTCTCAATACTAGGGAAAGGGCTTCAATTTATTGATCTCCAAAATCTCCGCAGTCGATTTATTTAAAATAACGCTGAGATCGTGAACACGACCTTTCAATGGAAGATAACCAACATCGATCTTAATACTTTTATATTTTTCGATCAAAGCGTTGAACTCAGCCTCACTACCTTTGTTGTAGTTTTTTAATTTATCTAAAGGCTTGATCAATTTGATGATATCGGATTTTTGTTGCTCATACGGTGCGTAATACTCTGGCAAATATTGTACGTCTTCACCGGATCCAGTCATGGCACCAAAAATAATATCCTGTCGTAATTTAGCATCAACTGGTAAAGGTACAGATATAATCTTTGGCCCGAACATAGGGAGATGTTGATAGTCAGGATTGCTGGCCTTACGTAGATTTTCTGGCTTTACTTCGTTGGCATAGGTCAAATCAAAACGGTTAATGTTAAAAGCAATATAAACAGGTCTGGCGATGTAGGTTGTATGAATACCATACAACAACGCTGAAATTTGTATTAAAGCGACAATACATAAATCCCGTTTTAACTCTGTTTTTTTGAGATCAAATACCACCAAGGTAATGATGGGACCCAGCACGACATCAACTGACAACAACAAGACGAAAATCTGAGTCACACCGGTTGCGTAGGACAATAAACCGGGATACCAAACAAAGAACACTAAGGTTGCACTGAGCAAACCAAAGCACAATGAAATGAGCAAATGTGCGACAAAGGCTTGAAGTCGGTTATTTACTTTCACACGAGACATTTTTTCCTCAAAAAAATAATAAAAAAGCCCACAACAGCGGGCTTTTTTGTGTGGAACGAGCAGTAAGCTCATCCTAATATAGCGATATTAACGGCACTCAGCAGGTACATACTTTGCTGGCATAGTACCCAAACCCACACTACCTAAACCACGAGTTCCGGCAGTTGTACCAGTTACTGAACCACACGCCCAATCAATCGCCCCAGATAAAGCAGCAAGTGCCGCTTTTTGAACATTAGGCGAGAAAACAATTGTCTTACCTTGAGCGTCGGCTGGCAATCCGGCTGAAGCACCAGCTGAAGTAACAGTGATTTGCGCCGTAGTTGCATCGACTACTACACTAGCAACAAACTTTGTCTTGGTTTCAGCAACCGCTTTATTATCAAATGTAGTTGCTGCGGCTTGTGCACCAACAAGACCATCAGTCTGAAATGCTTCGCTGATCAACGCTTTTGGCGAAGTTGCTGCAATCACCAATTCAGTTACTTTACCGCGAACAGTATAGTCTTGGTACGCAGGCAATGCGATCGCTGCCAAAATACCAATAATCGCGATAACAATCATCAATTCGATAAGTGTAAAACCGTTTTGTACTGTCTTCATCATTTGCTTGGATTTCATTTTTTTCTCCTAAATACATCAATAAAGTGTTTGATACTACACCGATAATTTAGCAATAGCTGTGCCAGCAATCAAATTCGAGGCCAGGGCTTTTCAATAAGTCTTTTAAAACATCAAACTGACAATTCTCGACATGAAATAAACAAAATTTGTCACTTTTACTGACCTCAACTAACAAACTACTCAACAAAAAATGTCATTCTGGTTCCCGAGAGATTAATCTCATCGCCGCTTTGCAAAGGTACAGGCTTACCTTCGATATCCTGGTTATTTATTTTTGCCTTTGAACTGCCCTCAACTGCCGAAACGTAAAAAGATTGATCTTGCATAGCAATAGCGATTACTTGCACACCAGGACTGCCGATCGTTGTCACTGGCTTGGTTAAAATCATTTCTTTACCTTGATTTGCACCATTTAGTATTTTTATTTTAACAATCTGTAATTTCTGCAGTGGCCTTGGTTGCAATAAAGCTGATAGCGCAATTGGCGTATTTGGCTCTATCTCAAATCGAACTTTATATTTGCCGATGTCAATCACATCGTCATTTTGCAAAAGATGCTTCTTAACAGGTTGCCCATTTACCATGGTGCCATTGGTACTGCCTAAATCCAGTACAAAAGAACCATTACTTGTAGTGTCAATTGCAACGTGCTGACCACTCACCGTCAGATGATCAATCACGACGTCATTGCTTGGCCGTCGGCCTATTGTCAGACGCGACTTTAGGATGGAAATTTCTTGTTGGACTAAGCCGTTAAAAGTGACGACAATTTTCGCCATGATGCTCTCTATAAAAAACGAAGCTGTAAATCGAGCTATTTAAAAAAAAGTTGCCGTGTGACCGACCGACGTTCTAACTTGCTGACTTTGAGGAGAACTACTGAAATATTGTCGCGGCCACCTTTGTCGTTGGCACCATCTATCAATAATTGACAACATAGCTTTAGGTTATCAACATGAAGTCTCAATATGTCTTGGATTTCATCATGGTTGAGCATGTCGGTCAAGCCATCTGAGCACAAGAGGTAAATATCACCCTGTAGTATGTCGTGCTCATGAATTTCAACTTCTACCTCACCTTGCGCTCCTACTGCTCTGGTAATCAGGTTCTTAATAGGTGAATATTGCGCTTGCTCTTCGCTGATCAAACCGGCGTCAATTTGTGCCTGTAATACTGAGTGATCGTGCGTGATTTGCAGCAAATGGTTTGACCGGTATTGATACACACGCGAATCACCGACATGCGCGACCAGAAGTTTATCGTGATGACAAAACGCAACGACAACGGTGGTACCCATGCCAATAAATTCGGGATTATTCTGTGCAGCATCCCAGACACGAAAGTTGCTCATCTCGATTGCTTCTTTAATCCACTTGGCGGCGACCGATGTCTGGCGCGCAAATAAAGAAGAAAAAGTAGATGTTTTTTTGAGTAGTAGCTGCTGCGTAATACTGTCTACCGTCATTTTGCTTGCGATTTCACCGGCATTGTATCCGCCCATGCCATCGGCTAATACCGCAAAATCCGCCTCGGCACATATCTCTATGGCGTCTTCGTTATGTGCTCGTACCAGTCCCGTATCTGAGAGACCCGCAAACTCTAATACGCGTTGAAATGACATGAATAGTGAATAAATATGAGAAATAAATCAGGTTGAGACCTTTGCATGACAGCCTTAATCAGAGCCGTTTCAGCAAAGGTTGAATTTTTAAAAAATAAAATGATGCTTTTTTAGTGATTTTGTCTTCA